>JAWCLX010000001.1:0-11930 GCA_038850385.1 Bathyarchaeia archaeon
GACATGATCCTTGAGCTGAGGGGACTTGGACTGAATTCTGATCAGATTCTCGAGTTCGCCTACTCAGCATTGAAAAGGGAGAAGGATAGACTCAGAGAACTCGCTTCGGAGGTGAAGCCAGGAGCGTCAGTCGAGGAGGTGAAACGATTAGTCAAGAGCCACCATCCAAAAACCTTCCAGGACGTACTTGAGGCATACAGGAGATCGATCGAAGAATCGAAGCGATTCATATTGGAGAGAGGCGCCTTCAGAGTGCCGGAGAACGAGGCTGTGATAGTGAAGGAGACCCCTGTCTATATGCGGAGTCTGGTGAGCACCGCCGCCATCTTCCAACCTGCAAAGTTTGACAGGGAACAAGTCAGCGTCTACCTGATCACGCCGCACGAGGATCCAAAGTACCTTGAGGAGCACAACTACTACTCGATACCGAACACGACAGTCCATGAGGCCTACCCAGGCCACCACCTCCAGGGCTGCTGCGCAAACACAAATACGTCCCTGATCCGGCTTCTCACACCGTTCCCGGTGGAGTTTGTTGAGGGTTGGGCGCACTACTGCGAGGAATACATGAAGGAGATAGGTTTCGACACGTCTCCAGAGGCTCGATTTGAGCAGACAGCAGACATGGTCTGGAGAGCGACTAGAATGATCCTCGACATCAAACTGGCTAAGGGGGAAATAACCCATGAAGAAGCTGTGGAGTACCTGATCGAGCAGACAGGTATGGAACGCCAGATCGCTACAGTAGAAGTGAACGAGTATGCTGAAAGGCCAACCTACTTCCTAAGCTACTACTTGGGTAAACATATGATTCTGAAGCTGAGACGCGATCTCATGAATAAGCTTGGAAAGAACTTCGACGAGTGCAAGTTCCATAATGTGCTACTCTATTCTGGAAGTCTACCCATGCGGTACATCAGACGAGCACTCGAGGAAGCTTTTAATCTCAAACTTGACGACAACCCATTATGAATGAAACATTCTGAAGACACATTCGATGGCCTCCGGAGGCTAATGATTGGCAACTATTCTTGATAGTCTCTTAACGAATGGTAGAGGGGTTCTACTCGCCTACGATCACGGTCTGGAACACGGCCCCTCAGACTTCAACGGATCAACCGTCGATCCACAGTTCATTCTCGATCTGGCTTCAAAGGGGGGGTTCAACGGAATAGTGTTGCAGAGAGGCGTTGCGGAGAGATACTACGATGGTAAGGTACCCCTAGTATTGAAGCTGAATGGAAAGACTAGCCTAGTCCAAGGTGACCCCGTCTCCAGACTGATCTGTTCAGTCAAGGAGGCTGTAGGACTGGGAGCCAAAGCATTAGGCTACACAATATACCCCGGCAGCATCCATGAAGGTCTGATGCTGCACGAGTTCGGGAAGGTCAGGGAAGAAGCTGGGAGAATGGGGTTACCTACAATAGCATGGATCTACCCGCGCGGAAGGAGTGTCAAGAACGACGTAAGCCCTCAGGTGGTCGCTTACGCTGCAAGGATAGGGCTCGAGATAGGTGCTGATGCAGTCAAGATCAAGTACACTGGTGACGCTGAGTCATTCAGATGGGCTGTGAGATCGGCTGGTAAGACAAAAGTCTTCATGTCAGGCGGCCCAAAGGCAGGGTCTGAGGCTGAGTTTCTAGGGCAGGTTTGTGGGGTCATGGAAGCTGGAGCAGCTGGTGTAGCCGTCGGCAGAAACGTCTGGCAGAGCCAAGATCCTTTAAAGATGAGTGAAGCCGTGCGGAGGATAGTCGTGGATGGTTGGTCTCTAGAGGAGGCTCAGAGGCTTCTGGCCTGACCTGTGAAGGATCCTCTCTGCTTGGACTTCAGGAAGAGCTCGACGTCGCTTCTGAAGGGCATCGCCCTCGCGCCAGCCTTAGTTATCTTTATGCTAGCGACTGCATTAGCAAACCTCACACAGTCCATCAGGTCTTTCCCTTCAAGCCGGGCCGTTATGAAGCCGGCTGAGAAGGCGTCACCGGCCCCTGTAGTGTCGATGACTTTGACAGGATACGCTGGAACATGAAACCTCGTCTCGTTATCAGATGCAGCAACTCCGTCAGCCCCCATCTTCAGTATCACTGTTTCTGGGCCTGCTCTATGTAGTGCCTTAAAGATCTTTTCAGGTTCTGTGTGGCCAGTTATCTTCGTCGCTTCCTCAGTGTTCAGGAGAATCTCGTTGACGTTCCGTAGTACTGGTCTAAGCCTCTTCAATCCAAGAGCCGACATGAGACGTCCAGGATCGAAGGAGACATCGCCGCATCCTTTACTGGCGATTCTGGATGCCCAAGTAGCAGTCTCTAGGGGAAGCCCGGTTATGTGAATATGCCTTGCAGACCTTATGTACCCTCTATCTAGATCCGGCTTCACCAGTGAATCGCTTGCGCCAAGGTATCCGTACATCGTAGCTAAACCTCTCCGGTCGACAGCGATGAATGTCATACCGGAGCCTAAGGCTACATCGACTTTCACTTTGCTTATGTCTACACCGTCACGTTCAAGCTCTTCAAGCAGAACCCTTCCGAAGGTGTCGAAGCCGACGGATCCTATGAATCCGGACTTTAGGCCCAGCCTTGAAGCGCCGACAGCAACGTTGGCTGCTGAGCCGCCACCTCCGAATGAGAGGCTTCTTATCCTCGCCTCCTCATCAGGCCTCGGTTGCCTGTCAATCTGGACGCGAATATCCATCAGTATGTGGCCGATAGCGACAAGGTCGGGCACTGGTTGAACCTCAGTCAAGCGTCTAGGGTGAGACTTCCTTTGCTCTGGTATAAGATCTTCTGAGAGGATCGAGGCTCAGAACTTCAGCTTTGTTCTTTCTAGGGCTTGCAGCAAGAGCCAAGCGACGAGGGTCGCGGGGACAAGTTGTAGACCTATATACATAGGCAAGGCTAACTGATACGCGATCAAGGGTAGGCCTAGAACTATCACGATTACTAGGTAGACTGCTGGAATATCGAGTATGGCGAGGGTGAGGCTCATGATCACTAGACGTGTCTTGACAGATGTTTGCGGGTGCACCTTCTGTATCAGTAGGGCTGTGCAGCCAGCAACCAATGCGAATACCGCGTTTACAGCAGGCCAGAGCCATGATAGGGGATTCGCGATCGTGAGCAGCCCTATCAAGGCTTGGACCTCTGTTGTGATCAATGCACCGATGGGCCCGTAAAGGTACGCTGAGAGGAGGACCCAGGCGTAGGTGTTTGAGTAGCCTAGAGGAGTGGCGTTCCCGCCAGTGATCATGGAGTCCGCTCTCTCGAGTATTGAGGCTAAGACCCCGGCGACTACACCGAAGATCATTGAGGTTAGGATCTCGTGCATTCCCAGTTTGAGTCGTGTTCTGCGTTGCATGTCGCTCCACTTCTACCATATTTCGAGTAGTTACCTATTTATGCGTAACGTTTGCATGCGCCAAGCCCGGCGCCTATACTCCTGAAACAGGACAGACGAGGATCCGCATAGCCATAAATAACCGTGGAGGCTAGCCTACGAGGAGCTTGATCTTGAACCCTTCAGGTCTAGCACCAGCCTTCAGCATAGCGGCGAATCTAGTTATCACATTATTCCTCATCCTATCTTTCTTCTATCTGTTTTTGGTCTGGAACTCCAAAGTACATTCAAGACCGGCGAGATATCTCCCACGTGTGACAGCGATGGCTTACGCTTGGCAGTCCGGAAACGTAATCGAACGCAAGATCCTGAACTTCCTAGGTCAAGACTACCCGAAAGATAACCTCGAGATCATAATATACGACAACGATTCCACCGATGAAACACCTGACATCTGCAAACGATATGAAGAGGGAGGATTGATCAAGTACTACCGGCCGGCGAGACCATACGACCGGAAAGCCCCTGTCCTGGATGAGGCGATAGAGAGGGAAGCTACAGGAGAGGTAATCGTCCTCACGGACCCGGATGGTGTCTGTGAGAAGGAATGGATCAAGAAGATAGTTCAGCCATTCTCCGATCCTAGAGTTGGAGCAGCATCCGGGATAACTCACTGTGGAAACTGGCACAAGAACTTCTTCACGAGGCTCAGAGGCATAGAGGATGAATGGTGGAACAACATAGCATTCACCGGGAGAGACGGCAAGGTTAGATTAGCAAGATTCCAGCCACTGTGCGGCTGCAACTACGCCCTAAGGAGAAGCGCCTGGAGGGATATTGGCGGAAGCCATGGAAGAAGTCTTCTTGAAGACCTGGAGATCAGCATGAAGCTGTATGAGAAGGGCTGGCAGGTCGCTGTGACCGACGCCAATGTCTGGCAGGAGGAGGTCGAGGACATCGGTCAGTATATTCGGCAGAGAAGAAGATGGTACTCTTTCAGGTCGAGGGAGATCATCGGCAAGGAAGGGGGGCTTGATCGACTTATCGGCTCTCTTCCTCAAGGAGTCCAGATCTCAGGGTTTTCTTCACTACTCATTTTCCTAGCTATCGTGTTTTGGAACTTCCTTTCTCCATGCATAGATATGCTGGGACTGATCTTCGCCTCAACACCCTTCATCTTGCATAACATCGCGTTAGTAGCAGGAATGCTGAAGGTGAAGAAGAGGCGGTTCATCCCCTATGTCCCGGCTTTCCTCACCTTTGATGCCCTCCTTCAACTATGGTGCTTCATCGATGTCAGGATTCGTTGGAGAGAAGAACAGAAGTGGGTGAAACTCTCTGCTGGAAAGTACTATCATGTAGGGACTGAATTAAGAATGGACTAGTCACATAACACGTCAAGCAGGCAAACTATATCTTCACAAAAGTAGTAAATCCCGCTGGAGAGGCTCCAAACCCGAATTGCAGTCCAATGGTGAGGCGCAGACTTGAGGGTCTTCAATGTTGTAGGCAACAATCTCCCGGAGACATGGGAAGAAGCTGTGCTGAAGACTTGGAGGGAGGGGTTGATGGTCTACACTGAATACGAACAGTGGAGCAGGGACTGCACCATGCTGATGGTTGTGCAGGAGCCCTTCTCTGAACCTAGAATTCACAAGGGTGGTCTTTGCGGAGGCTTGAGCGACCTTCAGAGATATGTGATGGAGGTCGTTGAGGGATCAGAAGACCACTACGTCCATGAAGGGAGGAGACCCTACGAGTATCACGAACGTCTCTTCGACTACACAGTATACGAGAAAGAGAGGACAAACCAGATCGAAGACTTGGTGAGCAGGCTCAGTAAAGGTAAGCGTGTGCAGCTCGATGGAATAGAATCCGTCGTGTACGGCTACACTCGGAGGGCGCAAGCCATAACTTGGAAGCCTTGGGTTGATCCAGGTCTTGATCATCCCCCATGTCTGCAGAGGATCTGGTGCAGGGTAGTTGACTCTAGGCTTGTAATGGAGACATGCTGGCGTTCACGGGACGCCTACAAGGCGGCCTTCTGGAACATGTTTGCATTTACCGAGCTGCAGAAACGTATAGCTAGTGAGGTAAGCCGACTCACCGGGCAAAGGATAGAGCCAGGAGCCTACGTTGACTTCACCAACAGCTTCCACATTTATGAACGTGACTTTGAGGATGTTGAGAGGAGACTACTAAAACTTGTGAGTGAGAGAAGTTTCGAAGAGAGGACTATGGAGACAGCTGCCTACCTGAGGCATCTACAAGAAGCCAGGGGCTTGTGATAAGAGTCGCATCAAGGCTTAGGAAAGGCAGGTTAGCAGCCAGACACGTCTGGCTGCTCAAGGCCTGCTATGCGTATCTTCTGTAGAGGGTAACGGCCGCTATGGCAGCGATGCATACCAGAGCGGCTGCAACTATCTTCTTTCGGCTCATATTTTCACCTCCTTCCAGCTTTCTCTCTCTGGCTGGTCATCAACGGTGGTATTGGTGACTCTGAGCATGCAGCATTCGGTCTTCCTAGGATGCGGGTCTCTTTCATATACAGTCCTGACGCTTTGTTTTCGCGCGATGCCTAGGAGGCTCACGTTTGTACAGACCTTCGGCAACAGCTTGTTCAGCACTATTCGTTCATAGAATACGTCTGTGACTATCAGGAAGGTCATTATGCTCTGCACGACGGTGAAGGCGTCTCCGAAGTTCACGGCATCAACCACCTCGTTGTGTTTTCTACTCTCTGCGCCAAGTGCGTGGTTATGTGTTACACAGACACACTTATTTAAGAGTATCGCGGCAACCCACCAGATCAGAAGGCGCTGAAGCTTCAACGCTAGTCAGTGGGCGAGTCGTCATCATATCTGGTTGTCGGAGTGCCAGACTCGGCTGGTGACGGAGCGTCCGCCAGCATTGCAAGGACCAAGAGAATACCTGAAAAAGTTCACAAGCAGATCAGTCATTGAACGACCACACTGAACCCAAATAGAAGACGTTTTATCCTTGTAGACCCCACTCCCACCTCGAAGCAAGAGAATAGTTCCGGAAAGTTGTCAGATGAAGAGATCCTGGCTTACGCCTCTGCTGCTGGTACTTATAACTAGCTACTTCGAGGCCTCAGCTGCCGCCCCACAGCTCGTTCTAACGGTCTCGCTGGATGTCCAATACGGGACGAGGGAGGGTGAGGCCACCATCACATTCACCGGTAGAGTCATGGACCCATACAATAAGACAGTCCAGGGCGCCGCCGTCTCCTCCCAGTTGACAGACCCTAACAAGAGCAGCCTGCACGTCTCACTCGTATACTCGAAGGGAGACGGAAGCTACCAGAACAGGCTCAACATCACAAACGCGATCCCAGGCAACTACACACTGCATCTCAAGGCGAGCAAGCCTGGCTATGATGACGCGGCACTCCAAGTTCCATTACTGTTAGTCTCAACAGCCTTCAACCTCAAGATCTCACCAGTCTCAAGGACACTGAAGCAAGGTTCAAACGGCTCTTTTGAGATAGCGATAATCCCTTTCCAGAGAGATACTCTCCCTC
This sequence comes from Bathyarchaeia archaeon, assembly GCA_038850385.1. Taxonomy (GTDB): domain Archaea; phylum Thermoproteota; class Bathyarchaeia; order 40CM-2-53-6; family RBG-13-38-9; genus JAGTQV01. The sequence continues at coordinate 6,875 of JAWCLX010000001.1, forward strand.
AAATTTCTGTAAAGATCCTGGGGCTGCCTCCAAGGGTCACTTACAATCTTCTCAACAGGTCCACGGTGACACCTAGGATCCTGACCCTTACCCTGATAACTAGGCCAGATACGCCTGCTGGAACCTACAACTTCACTGTGGTAGGTGAGGCCAGAGGCTACACCCACTCGACTTGGGGCATCCTAGAGGTTGCTGAGGCGCCTCAACAGTCAAGCGAGCCTCCTCCAACAGCACCACTAGTTGGAGGTGATCATATTGATGCTCTCATACTTCCCGTAACTCTGGTTCTCGTCGGAGGAGCGACTTCAATCCTGATCCTTGGCAGGTTCAGACTCCTCAGAGCCTCAAGGAGAGTGCTTGAGAGGCTCAAGCCGAGTGAGGATAGAGAGTACTTGGCAATCGCCAGAGCCATCGCAAGGCTTGAGGAGCTGCGTGCATCGGAGAAGATCGATCAAGAGACATACAGCAGACTCAGGCAGGAATATGAGGAGAGGCTGGAGAGGAAGAGGCGGAAGAGTTAGGTTACTTCCAGGTGCTGCTCTAACCTTCCGATGACCTCTAGGAGTGCCTGTGAGAAGGGATGCTTAGGCTGCTCTACAGCGAAGAGATGTTTCCCTCCATTCGCCTGAATGTCACAGTAGCAAGGGATTATGCCGAGGAACGGAAGGTTGAATATCTTGGCCATCGATTGCTCCAGCTCCTTCTGGCCTGCACCCATCGGAAACTGTTCAGTAGGGATCCTGTTAAGAAGCAGGCCTGTCTTGCGGCCGAGCGACTCATAGATCCCGTGAACAAGCTCCTTCGTGCCCTCAATATCGAACTCATCAAGCTTCGAGACAAGGATCACGAAGTCTGAGGATGCTAACGCATTTATGGAGGAGTATGAGACACCTGGACTCGTGTCGAATATTACATAGTCCGCCTTAACCTTACTGTACAAAATGTTCTTCGCTGCCAATGTTTTGTGAAGGGCCTTCATCTCCCACTTCCTGTCTTTTGTCATCATCTCTCTCATCGCTTCTGTGCTGGGATCCGCGAACCCGACGTGCAGGCGGCCTTTCGTCCGGTACCTCTCTGAGAGGTTGTGTAGAGCATCAGTTATCTCGCACTTCTCCTCCAAGTAGCTGTTCAGTGTATTGTTCATCTTTGTCTTGAATAGGACGTGGATGCTCGGCGCCCTGAAGTCATAGTCAAGGAGGCAGACGTTTTGTCCTCTTGAGGCGTAGAGTGCTGCCAGGTTCGCTGAGATCGAAGTCTTTCCAGTACCGCCCTTGTACGAGTGTACCGCTATCGCCTTACCCATTCCTATTTCGCCTCTATGTAGAAGTAGACGTCATGCCCTCTTCTCTTCTTGGACACGTACCCTTTTGTGACAAGTTGATTGAGGTAGTCACTTTCAGCCGCTCTGACCCTCCCGGTCTTCTCTGATATCTGAGTCGCAGTTGCCTCGCCGAGTTCTGAGAGGGCAAGAGCCGTCTTCCTCAGGTGGTCTGGTAGGGAGAGCAGGGTTGCAACATCGAGGGGCAAACCCTCATATGAGGGTTTCTTCTTTGGTGCAAGTATCCTCTTGAGCGACTCCTGAATTGTGATTATCCTGTCGAGCTTCGTGCCTAGTGCAACCATGTTTTTGTTGATCTCTTGGAGGAGCTTTGCTAGTTCAGCTGTTTCAGCCGGTTCGTTCATCTATGTTGCCCCTATCATGATCCACGTCCATCTGCTGTGTGCCTGCTACCGTGGTGTTGCATCATAGGCGAATTTGTATATATGTGTAACGTATCAACAGTTCCCCAGGGGGTTGTCGACGCGCCAGCGCACCAATATGCTCACAACTCTGAGCATGTACTCAGACTTCGAGGAAATCCTCCCCCCATGTGGCCGTGCTGCCACAAAAGCGCTGAACAGCTCGGAATAGTCCTCCACTACACCCCACGGACGTACTTCACAGCGCTGAGGCCGGCAACACAGCCCTCGCCGACAGACTTCGCAACCTGGAATGGGGGTCCACACACGTCACCGGCGGCGAAGAGTCCAGGGACGTTGGTCTCCTGCGACCTATTCGTCATGATGTAGCCCTCATCGTCAAGAAGCACTCCTATGCCGGAGACCAGGTCGACCGCCCCCTTCTGGCCTAACTCAATGAATACGCCATCCACATCGAGAGAGGACTTGTCTGTGAAGACCAGCCTTCTCACCCTTTGGTCTCCTTGGATCTCCCTTATTCCACGTTGCAGAATCTTGACCTCAGAGGCTTCGAGTTGGCTTCTTAGGCGCTCCCCAACGTCAAGCGTCTCTGATACAAGGTAGACTCGCTGGGCGTATGCCTTCATAAGTAGAGCGCCGCTGGCAGCAGCAGAGCCTCCGCCAACGACCGCCACAACCTTTCCTTTGAAGAAGTCTGCGTCACATTCAATACAGTAGCTGACGCCTCTCCCAATGTATTCCTCTTCTCCCTTCACTCCAAGTCTGTTCCTCCTGACTCCTGTCGCGAGGATCAAGGCCTTAGTCACGATCTCGTTGCCTTCGTCAGTGTAGACTCTGAATTCACCGTCAACCTTGTCTATCTTGAGGACTTCCTGCTCAAGCACTTCAGCACCAAAACTCCTCGCTTGCTTGACGCCGTTCTTGAGGAAGTCCAAGCCTTGGAGCTTCCCATCTATACAACAGTAGTTCTCAAGGTGAGCCTTCGCCAGCCCGCTGAACTTCAATTTCCCCAAGACGAGAGTCCTGACCTTGCTTCTTGATGCGTAGATAGCTGCTTGTAGCCCTGCAGGACCGGCTCCGACTACGAGAATATCTGTGAGGATCATGGGCTTCACTTGCATATACGCGTTCACTAGATCTTTAGGATCCAAGTTATCTAAGGACTTCCGTCGCATATCGCTCTCGTCACATCCGGCATTAGGGTTCTGCAAGTCTACGTCGGTCAAGTCGCGTCAGGCGGGATCATTTGCATGTAGGCGCCTCCTTAAGTCCGGCTTGTGAAGCTATTTAAGCAGAATATGAACAGGTTATTTCTTGTTGCTGTGAAGGGCTTACGGGTTCCGCGACCACTCCAGCCATTGAATTCAGAACAAGTAGAGGACCTATGTAGACGGATTCAGTGACATAATCTATGGCTAGACTATCCTCACTTTTTCTCAGAGTCAGACTGCGACTGATAGAGGCCAGGCAAGATGCAGAGCTGCTCCAGATATCTCTAAGTGACACTTTCTCAGCAGAACTGGAGGCTGTAAGAGGCATCCTCATTAGAAAACCGTTTCTCAGCGTCGGCTTCGCCTTTGTCGCCGGTCTCGTCTTCGGGGGACTACTCCAGGCACGGGTAGCGAGGTTCACGCTTCTCTCCCTGCTAGGAGGATTCCCTATGGCGATAGTCTACGGCCAGTCTCAGGGAGTTCCGACCATCCTCTCCGTCACCGCGGTGATGGTCATCGATGGTTTTGTCTCCTACTCACTCCTGAGGTTTATAAGAGTCTTGGATGAGTATCCGCGTATTCAACCATATCTAAGCAGGCTCAAAATCAGATACACAGACAGCTCAGACCTTTTCGTGACATACTCCGGAAGACTTGGAGTTCAAGGTGCACTCGCCGTCTGCACATTCCTAATAGGGTGGTGGATAGCGACCGTAATAGCGTACATCATGGACCTAGACACTAAGACCGCTATGACGAGCATAGTCTCAGGGTTACTGGCAGGAGGCCTACTCTCCCTAGCAATATACGAAGGCTTCATCAGGCTGATCCCTGACCCAGCGGTAGTCATCTTAATGTTTCTTGTCGTCTTCATAGCAGGCGGGCTTCTGACAGGCAGAATCCTCAGGGGAACTAGCCGCGCTCGACACCCATGACCCTACTCGTTGGATCCCCAACTCAATAGAAGGTCTTCAAGACCTAGAAACCGACGGAGTTCTTCTGACTTCAAATAGGCTCATAACGATTCATGAAGAAGATCGCTTAGCAAGGAAACCCATCCATCCAGTTAGCAAGTATTATGGAGGCCCACTAACCCCTGCCTAAAGCTTAGACCTAACTAGAGCTTTACAGGGCCCTTTGTGTGCAGGGGAGGGGGGCCCCCCTACCCCTAGGGGGGGTGTTAGGAGCGAAGAGGTAAACGTAGAGGATGGTAGCGGGGGGTAGATTCGAACTACCGTTTGAGCTCGACCTTCCGAGTATCTCAGGGTCTCTCGGTTCTTATTGCTTATGAGCCCTGCGGGTTAAACCTGGTTGGGCTTCTTCACAGCGAAGAACCTACCCCACCCCGCTACCTCTCCGTGTCCCAGAAGTTAAGATAAGTCTTTTGGCCAGAGGATCAGGATTGAGGGTTGGGCCGGAGAAACTTGAAGCGTCCTTTTCCGGCGCTGTCAGCAATACTTATAAGTCTTGACGCGTGCTGTAGTCGCAGGCTGGTTTATAGGATACGGAAGCAGGATCCGTTTTCTTGCGGTTGACTGTCGTCCTCTTATGACTGGCTGAAATGTGAAAGAGGTGAGACCGTTAATGGCTTCTATGGCTAAGCCTGTTGAGGAAGGGAAGGAATACGAAGTTGACATCAAAGAGCTCAGCAGGCGTGGAGACGGACTTACGCGGATCGAGGGTTTCGTGGTCTTCGTTCCGAACACGAAGCCAGGTGACCATGTAACCGTACGGGTCACACAGGTTCGCGACCGATTTGCAGTTGCAGAGAAGGTCTAGACTCCACCAGAAGAATCGAACAAACCATTTTTCTCAGACTTTTCTTGGTTTCTCTGTAGTTGAGGTCTTGAACAGGGTTAAGAGGCACGGGTTCAGGTTGCAGAGGCATGTTGTGAAGAGGTACTCCCCAAGACTATCGTCTCCCATATACGTGGTTGGGCTCTCTGGACCTGATGAGATCGGAAGGGTCGCGGCCCAGAGGCTGGTAGACCGAGCGAAAGCCAATCTCTTCATTGAATTCTATAACCATCACTTTCCTGATCACGTCATCGTGACTGAAGATGGAACATGCAGGCTCCTCAGATACGAGGTCTACGAGAGTGCCTCAACGTCACCGAATCTGCTTGTTGCCAGAGGAGACGCTG
>JAWCLX010000001.1:11940-29530 GCA_038850385.1 Bathyarchaeia archaeon
AGCCTGATACTTGTCGACGCGGCCCCTTTTGTTGAAGATGTCTCCACCCCCATCTATGCTGTCGGTACCAGACTGGGCCTCACAAGGAGTCTGGAACGTACAGGGGTGAAGCTGATGAGAAACACCCATCTGCCAGGAGCCGCTGGAACCATCTTGGGAATATGCAGGCGACGCCGCTTAGACGCCGTCGGCATCTTCTCAACCAAATCGGATGATGTCGAAGCAGCAGCAGACGACTGCATAGAGTTCATCGAGAGACAGTTCAGTCTGAACTATCCACTTCAAAGTTCAATCTAGAGTGAAGCAGGATTGCAGAAAGTCAGCATCGGCATAGACGACACTGACTCAAAGCAGGGTATGTGCACAACCTATGTTGGGGCGGTAGTTCTTGACCGACTTAGGACTCTAGGTTTCAGGTTAGAGTCTTGGCCTAGACTCGTCCGGTTGAATCCGAACTGGCACCTCAAGACCAGAGGAAACTGCGCAGTCTGCATCGATGTGAAATGCAAGGGATCAAGCCTCCCAGTCCTGAGAAAGACCGTTCTGAGAACTGTTGAGGAGCTTGCTGAGTTGGAGTGCGAATCAACGAATCCTGGCGTAGTCATCTTCCCCAGCAGCACTATCCCTGCAGAACTAGAGAGGTTCTCCGAGACCGTTATTCAAGACGTTGTAAAGATAGAGGATGCGGAAAGGCTGGCGCAGAGAATAGGGGCTGAGTACTACAAGTTCAAGCTTGGAAGAGGCATAGTAGGCGCCCTTGCCGCGATCGGTGAGACTTTCCAGCAAGACTCAACCTACGAGATTCTGGCGTACAGAAGAGCGGAGTATCGAGGAAAGAAGAGGGCCGTAGATTCGGAAAGCGTTGTGAAGATGGATAAAGCGACCTTCCCCAGAACCTTTGATAATATAGATCCCACTACGGGAGAGATCAGGATCACTCCCCACACACCCTGCCCGGTCCTCTTCGGGATCCGCTCCCAAGACCCTGAAACAGCACTTGAGGCCTTCAGGATGGTAAAGGTGAACGAGCCTATCGAGAGATGGATAATCTACCGCACAAACCAAGGAACCGATGCGCATCTAAGATACAGCAGCTTCAGGAACATTAAACCTCTCACCTCAGCTATCCTCACTGGAAACGTGTCGCGGAAGCCAAGAATCCTGCCGGGGGGGCACGTAGTATTCTCATTGAATGACGGAGACGGTGAGATAGACTGCGCCGCCTATGAGCCTACCCGAAGATTCAGGGATGCCGTCAAGTGTTTAGAGGTAGGAGACCTAGTCAGAGTCTACGGCGGGGTGAAGAAGAAGGAAGGTCTACCGCTCACATTGAATCTGGAGAAGATCGAGGTTCTAGAGTTGAAGAAGATCCTCCTGAAGATGAATCCTGTCTGCGCATTCTGCGGGAAACGTGCAAAGTCTGAAGGAAAGGGCAAAGGTTACCAGTGTAGAATATGCGGACGACGCTTCCCTTCTGGAAGCGAGGTCTATGTGGAGAAAGAGCGGGATCTGACTCCGGGTTTCTATGAGGTCCCTCCTAGAGCCCGTCGACATCTAGCCAAGCCCTTAGTCCGCATCCGCATGACCTGACCCCTATTTTCCAGCGACGACTATCATCGTCAATGTTGAGCGGATCTCCTTCAGCTGTCTGATCTTCTGGGTCACTATCTCCTTAAGCTTCTCCATGGTCTCAGCCTCAACCTTCGCTACCACATCGTAGATCCCGTATACCACGTACACCTCTGTTATGTTCGGTGTCTTCTTGAGTTCTCTGGAAACCTCTTCCTCGAATCCAATCTCCGTATTTATCAGGACATATGCAGCAGGCATGCTAAGGCCTCAACTCTCAATCTCGTCACGCGAACTTAAGATTTCTCCAAAGTCTGGCAGAGGCATCCAGCACTTCAAGCCGGAGACCTTAAGCTATGCTCCTCGCCTAGATCATGAGATCATTTCAGGAGTGTGCAGGGGACGGGGCTCTCCGAAGGCTACATGACCTCCTCTGACGTCAGGCGGCTCGACCTCAACTCTGAGTATCTAGGGGTCTCAACTCTGCAGCTGATGGAGAACGCCGGCCGAGCCGTTGCAGTCGAAGTTGCCTCACGTTTCAAGCAAGGATCAAGAATAATCATCTTGGCAGGGACTGGCAGGAATGGGGGAGACGGCATGGTTGCTGCGAGGCACCTGGCGTCGATGGGGTATGATGTCAGCCTACAGCTTGTCGGTTCAGAGTCGAATATACGCGACAGGCTCGTTTCTCTCAACTGGGGGATACTGAAAGAAATGTCCTCCAGTGTCAAGCTCCAGGTTTCCTCTGATTCAGAGGAATATCAGCCGCTTGAGGCAGACGTGCTCGTAGACTCGATGCTCGGTGTCGGCCTCACAGGTTCAGTGAGGCAGCCGATTCTCGGGGCGGTCAAGGCATTAAACCGATCACGCGGCTTCATCATCTCTGTGGATGTTCCTACGGGTGTCGACTCTGACAGTGGAGAAATCCGGGGTGATGCAGTCAAGGCCCAGCTCACAGTGACGTTTCACGCTTTGAAAGCAGGCTTTGCAAAAGCCAAAGAATACGTCGGGGAGGTCAGGGTCGCATCGATAGGGATTCCGCCTGAGGCTGAGTTGTATGCCGGCCCAGGCGATGTAGATCTGGTAGCTGGAAGCAGACCCCCACAATCAAAGAAGGGGGATTTCGGACGTGTCTTGGTGATCGGTGGAGACGAGACGTATAGTGGTGCCCCGGCACTCGTGGCTCTGGCTGCCCTACGCGCAGGAACAGACTTGGCCTACGTTGCGGCGCCAACACGTACTGCCCAAGCAATCTCATCGATGTCCCCAAACTTGATAACTGTCAAGCTGAGTGGAGAACACTTCAATCCTGACAATATAGCCCAACTCAAACCCTTGCTTGAGAGGGTTACAGCGGTCGCAGTCGGTCCAGGCATGGGTTTGAGCAAGGAATCCTGTGAAGGAGTCGAACGGCTCATCAGGATCCTCGAGCTATTGAGGAAGCCCACATTGATCGATGCTGATGCGTTGAAGGCGCTGGGAGTCTTGAAGAAGGTTCTGCCATTCCCCGCTGTACTGACGCCGCATGCGGGCGAGTTTGAAGCCTTGGCAGGAGAGAAGGTCTCAGCCGAATTTGAAGATAGAGTAAGCCAAGTGAAGAGGCTGGCGAGGGACGTTCAGTCAGTCATCCTCCTTAAGGGCAGAGTGGACATAGTCTCAGACGGGTCGCATGTCAAACTTAACAGGACAGGAAACCCTGGAATGACGGTTGGAGGCACCGGCGACGTCCTCTCAGGCATCGTAGCCTCACTTATCGCTCAGGGCTGCAGACCTTTCGAGGCTGCCGTCGCAGGGGCCTTCATAAATGGTGCAGCGGGCGACTTTGCCTATCGAGAGAAAGGATTCCATCTCTTAGCCACAGATCTCATAGATCAGATTCCACGCGTAATGAACGACCCGATGAGCCACAGGGATGCAAAGTATCTTGGCAGTTGAACATCGGCTGAAGATACTAGTCTATCTGATGGAGCAAGACGACCCGAAGAAATGCACCTCCGCCAAGCTCATCAGATTCGGTCTGGCAAGGCCGATACGCTCCAGGTCAATGATTCCTAGAAGAGCCATGGTTCTGAATCCTCTGGCTGATACTGTGCTGCTATCTTCAGACCGGGAGCATATCGAACACAACGGCCTAGTGGCGATCGACTGCTCATGGAACAGGTCAGAGGATGTGTTGACCTCAAGGTTCCGGGGGGTGAGGCGCCGTCTGCCACTCCTTCTCCCAGCGAACCCTGTAAGCTACGGAAGGGTTGGACGGCTGAGCTCAGCAGAAGCGTTAGCAGCCAGCCTGATAATCACAGGGCTGAGTGAGTGCGGAAGGAAGATGCTGGGAGTTTTCAAGTGGGGCGCAACATTCCTCACATTGAATAATGAACCACTCGCAGACTACAGTCAAGCAAGGGATCAGCGTGAGATCTTGGAAATCGAGAGGTCTTACTTCGTAAACTCAGAAGTTAGATGGGAGAGGTGAAGAACGATGTGTGACAGACCATGTCTGTCATGCACCGCAGCCCTGCTCCAAGATGGAGACTACGTCACCTTCTCTAAGCTCCTTCTCAAGGCCGCCGAATCCTGTATTCGCCTCCGTGATACGGGCTGTCTCAATGTTGTTTATCACAAGGATCATCGGAGTTACATTTCCGTCAATATCGTAGAGTATTTCTCCGACTCCATAGTCTTGAGCGAGTTGTCTCACCAGATCAGATACTCTGTTACCCTCCACCCTAATCTGGATCTCGCCTCTGCCGACGGCTGTGCGGAGTCGCCCAAAAAGTCTCACCGTCACGATCATAAGTCAATCTTGCATATTCCACGATAAAGGCGTGGCGGCTGAATCTTAGGCTGGGGGACTAGTACTCTATTCCCTCTCTCGGCCCGACGCCTCTTTTGTAGGGATGTTTCCTCTCAACAAACTCAGTCACGTAGTCAGCGGCCTCCATAAGTTCTTGCGGTGAGTCCCTCCCTGTAATAACCAATTCCAACCCTCTCGGCTTCTCATCGATAAGCTTCTTAACGTCGCTGAGCTTGATCATGCCCAAGTTGATGGCGTGTGTCAGTTCATCGAGGATAACGACGTCGTAGCCGCCTTCCTCGACAGCCCGCTTCGCATGCTCGAAAGCCACCCTCGCCTCCTTGATATCTGCCTCTGCAGGTTTACCTTTGACGAAGTGTCTGCGACCGTAGACACTTATCTCTAAGCCTGGGATCCTCTTACCTGAGCATCTCTCTCCATAACTGTGTCCTCCCTTAAGGAACATTATGATGCATACTCTCTTACGGTGTCCTGCAGCCCTGAGCGCCAAGCCTAGGGCTGCCGTAGTCTTGCCTTTACCGTTCCCTGTATATACGTGAACCAGACCCTTCGCAGCTGCTCGCCTATTCATCTTCACTCAACCCAAAGAGGAGCTGGGTCACGCATGTTCTAGTCGCATGCGAGGTCAAGTCTTCCACCGGATAGGTTGGCTGCAGCTGAACCGAGGTAGTCTGTGAAGCTCCTGAACGGATCCTCCTTCTTGAAGATGTTGATTGTCGCGAGAGCATTCTCAGCCGTGAACTTCTCGATGCAGTGGTTTCCCACCTGCTGCATCTGGTAGGTTGAGACATAGTAGGCCTTGCCGGGTTGGGGCTTAAACCTCTCCACATCAAGCCTGTCCTCGCTGACTATGCCGAGGATCAACTCGTCCTCGGACGCTATCCCAACTATCCTCGGGGTCTTCTTCTCGTCTCTTTCACATCCAAGAACTCCAAGGATCTCTGAGATAGGTTCCTTAAGATCAATATCTCGTGGAATCATAGACTCAACATAGTCTGTGTGTGTTCCGTTTCCAACCAGCAGCACTGTCCTATCCTTCAACCCGACAACCTTGATGCAGTCATAGTACAGGTGTGATGGATACGACTTGCACACACCCTTTTTCGGCACGACCTTAGCGGTCGCGCCTTCAATATCTATCATTCTTTCAGGGTAGGTTCGGCTGGAAAGCAGGTACGCTGCTACAGCTGCTCCGGAGGCGGAAACTCCTACAAGGCACAGTCTCCCAACGTACAACTGGCGTCTCCACCCTGGATCCAGACAGGACTAGCCCAAAAAGTCTTAATAAGTCTAGGAGACGGTCACGAATAGGACGGGCCGGTAGCTCAGCTTGGTTAGGTTGCCAAAGGCAGCGCTGAGGAGCACACGGCTGATAGGCAGTAGAAACTGCTGAGAGACCGTGGGGTCATGGGTTCAAATCCCACCCGGCCCACCAGAACAAAGAGGATATGACCCCGGGCCCCTCAATCCAAGTGGACCACGTCATCTCTCCGGGCACTCGCTCCTCTGTCCGGGATGTTAGGCTGAGGAAGTAGCGGAAAAGTTCATCTGCTTTTCTTGTTAATCGCTAAGCTGACAGCTACGATTCCGATAGAGGCTAGGAAAACCACCAGTGGGGCAATTAATGCAGACTTGTTGGCTGGGAGTACCACACCCCCCACAGCGAGGCTTATCATGTTTCCGAAGTGATTATCCAGGCTCTCCCTCGGGCCGTCCGCGCTTGCCACAAGAATGATCGGTCCAATAAGTGTTGAAGTCGTCGCCACCCTCCCTTCAGGCTCCTCTATTCTAACATAGAACGTATAGCTCTTTCCAGGAATCATGCCGACTATGTTGAAGCAATAGCTTCCCAGCAGCAGGTTCTCACCTGTCTGCAAGGGGTTAGCTTCAGGCACAGGGTAACTTATCTCCGGATACGCCTCCTCAGCCTTCTTCGTCTTGTCCGGACCTAGAAGTGTCACTGTAACACCGTCGATGCCGAGCTCCGTCTCAAAGTCATACACGCCGTCTCTATCAGTATCCCCAAACTTGATCCCGCATATGTGGAATGAGAATTCTGGATCATCTGGATCCTCGGGATCCTCAGGCGGCTTCTGGTGTACAAGCTTGTTTGCCTTTGAGAAAGCTCTGGCAGTGGGAGACCTTGTCCAGCTGTTCTGATCGAAGACGTGACCGATGTTAATGTTTGGGTCGTAAGGATCATAGCTGTTATGTAATGGCAACCAATACTTCGTCGTGGAAGGTCCAGGCAACTTGGAGTAATAGAGGTTTGCTCTATGAGCCGAATCGATAGAGGTTATGTCGGTCGGGTAACTTCCAGACGCATACTCAGCCTCAGTCGCTCTAAAGAAGAACCAGATGAGGCTGTCTCCAACCACGTTCTGGCACTCCTCAGTAATTACAAGTTGTAGCCACTCTCCAGGCCTCAGTATCTTCAGACCGTTGGTGAATTGGCTGGCATCTGTGTATCCTGCAAGAGAATCACTAGGTGGCCCTAGGCTCCAGATGTACTCGTATACGGTGCTTACTGTTGAGTATGGAGAGTAGATTGCGGAAGTATCCAGAGCTGCTGTAACGGTTCCGCTTGTCCTTGAAATCGTGAAGGTTGGGTCGTATATCGCCCATGAGGCGTCAAGAGAGATCTGGACTCTGCTAGGGTTCAGGTTGACAGCTGCGACTCGAACATACTGAATCGTGGATGCAACGTCGTTCAGGTCAGTGGTGCCTGCACTATTCTGAAACCTGATCTCAACCTGGGCTGTGCCCGCCAGGACTAGTACGTTGTCTGCACTCGTCTGTCCGCTTGGAAACCTGATTGAGCTGCTGGGGGCAGCATGTGCTGGCAGAGCCAGAGTGGACATAAGGAGCAGTGAGAGCGCCACATGGAATATCCTTGACATAGGACTCGAACATCTACTCGTCTTGACTAGCATATTTAACTCTAATGTTAAAGAATCCCTTTTCTGGCAGACAAGTACAATGCAATTAATCAGTCTTCATGGTGAACTGATGGAAGATTCTCGGGATCTAGTGTGGGTAAAGGGTTGAAGCTTACTTTCTACGGTGGAGTCAACGAGATCGGCGGAAACAAGGTTCTTCTTGAGGACATGGACACAAGGGTCCTACTTGATTTTGGGATGAGTTTCTCGGAGAGAAGGAGGTTCTATCATGAGCCCTACCTTTCCCCAAGAGACGAGAAGGGTTTACTCGAGTTCGGCATTCTCCCCGCGCTTAAGGGAGTCTACAGGTTTGATCCCTCACATCCAGTAGTGGACGCTGTCCTCTTGTCTCATCCACACAGCGATCACGCCTCATGCGTCTGTTTCCTGAATAGGGAGATCCCGGTGTACTGCGGCGAGACGACTTCAAGCCTTCTGAGAAGCCTGAGTGAGGTGAGGGCTAAGAGCTTCGAGACTGACATCGACGGTCTTGAGGTAAGGACCTTCAGGACAGGTGACAGGTTCAAGGTTGGGAATCTGGAGGTCGAGCCGGTTCACGTCGACCATTCAGTCCCAGGGGCTTATGGATTCATAGTGCACACCTCCGAGGGTGCGGTCGTCTACACTGGGGACTTCAGGGTTCACGGCGTCAAGGCCCAGATGACACGTGAATTCGTTGAGAAAGCCGAGCAGGCGGAGCCTGCAGTTATGATCTGTGAGGGAACTAATATCGGCGGGGCTGATGTATCTAGTGAGGATGAAGTCAAGGCGAAACTGGACAAGGTTGTCAGAGAAACCGATAGACTCGTCCTGGCAGACTTCTCCTACGCTGATATTGACAGGTTCAGAACATTCTATGAGGTTGCGCAGAAGAACAAGAGATGCTTGGCGATATCTATGAGGCAGGCCTACATCTTCGACAGGCTGAAACACGACGAGGGCCTAGATCTTCCTGAGATAGACGACGGGAACCTAGTAGTTTTTCAGAGGGGTAGAAAGAGGTTCCATAAGTGGGAGGATGAGCTTCGAGCCCGCCTCAACGTAAAGGAATCAAGAGACATCAAGAACATGCAGGAGAGCGTGTTGATGGTCTGCAGCCTATTCGACCTCAGAGAACTCATAGATATAAGACCTAAGTCAGGAAGCAGCTACATTCACTCCGCATCGGAGCCAGTTAATGAGGAAGGCGAGATCGAGTTCAATAAACTACTGAACTGGCTGGACCACTTTGGGTTGCCTATGTACCAGATCCACTGCTCAGGACACATAATGCCGAACGAGCTGAAATCGATCACGGCGGAGATCAGCCCGAAGAAGATCTACCCTATACATACTGAGCATCCTGAACTCTTCGCGAAGTTCATGGCCAACTGTGGAGAGATTGAACTTCCAAGAAAACAGGATCGGTAATGGATAAGACGTTCCTGAAGTTGGGAACCATAATGCTTATTCTCGAAGCTGCACATACACGTTTCAGGGCGGTTCCCTGATGCAAATTCTAAGAGTCATCACATGCACTCTTTTGGTCTTGCTGATTCTGGCCGGCTCTCTACATTCCTTTGAGTATGTTGCGGGTTCGCAGAGCGTGGATGAGTCTCAGCAAGTCAGAAAGATCATTCGGGAATATGTAAGAGCCATGAACCGCAAATCCGTTGAGGCCTTGATCTCGCTGTACACCATTGACGGTGAGTATGTCGATGAGTCTTTCGATGCGTCATTCTCTGGACCAGATCAGTTGCGCAGACTATACAGTAGTATATTCGAACAGAATCCAAAGCTGACATTCACCGCTTTCCCATGGAACATAGAAGCCACAGGTGAGCATGCCTCTGCGACTTGTTCATGGAGTCTTGTGGGAGACTATGGAGTATACAACGGAGTCTACCTGATAAGTATGCGCAAGGTGTCGGGTGACTGGAAGATCAGGGAGATAACCGCGCATATCACGGTCGTTCACTACTACAATCCACCATACCTCCTGCTCAAGTGACCAGCGAAGGATTCAGGATAAAACTCCTCAAACTGGAAGATTATTGATCGACAATCTTAAACCGTGGAGTCTTCCGTGACTACAACTCTGTAGCGTCTGCAGGCGATTCCGGTTTGGATATGCTGAATGTTGCTGGGCGTGCAAGAGCTGCAGCCCTCAGGATGAGCAACGCCAGCACTGAGACAAAAGACAGGGCTCTACTATCCATAGCCGAGAAGATTGAGAGGGAGAGGCCTCAACTCGAGCAGGTCAACACAGTAGATGTCGACGCAGCCGTCAAGGCAGGTCTGGCGGCGCCTCTGATTAAACGACTCAAACTGGACACTTCAAAGATAAATGATATGATTAAAGGATTAAGGTCTCTTGCGGCGCTTGAAGACCCTGTCGGAAAAACTCTGCTCGCAACAGAGATGGATGAGGGCCTTGAACTCTATAAGGTCACATGCCCGATAGGTGTGATAGGCGCTATATTCGAGTCTAGGCCTGACGCACTCGTCCAGATAGCCTCCCTATGTCTGAAGTCAGGAAACGCAGTCATCCTTAAGGGGGGTTCAGAGGCTTCAGAAACAAACCGGTTCCTGGCAGGACTGATAAGGGAGACGATAAAGCGGTTTGATGAGATCCCTGAAGACTCGGTGCAGCTTGTCGAGACGAGAGAAGACTTCACAAGCCTCCTGAAGCTTGACGGGTACATCGACCTCCTCATACCTAGAGGTTCAAGCTCACTCGTCAAATACATTAAAGATAACAGCAAGATACCTGTCCTAGGCCACACTGAAGGCATATGCCACGAGTACGTTGATGCGTACGCGGACGTCGGCATGGCTGTCGAGATCTGCTACGACGCAAAGGTCCAGTACCCTGCCGTATGCAACGCTATGGAAACTCTTCTTGTTCACAAAGATGTAGCCGGAGCCTTCCTGCCGAGGATGGCTGAAAGGTACAGGGAGGCCGGGGTAGAGCTGAGAGGAGACGCCAGGACCAGGGAGATCCTGCCGGATGCGAAGGAGGCGACAGAGGAGGATTGGAGGACCGAGTATCTGGACCTTGTACTCTCGATAAAGGTTGTAGACTCTATGGAGGAGGCTGTAGAGCATATAAACCGCTACGGCTCACACCACACAGATGGGATAGTAACCCAGAACAGAGAGAACGCGAGAAATTTCCTGAAAAAGATTGATTCAGCAGTCGTCTTGCATAACGCCTCGACCAGATTCAGTGACGGCTACAGATTCGGATTCGGCGCAGAGGTCGGGATCAGCACGGAGAAGATCCATGCGAGAGGGCCTGTAGGACTGGAAGGATTAGTGACCTACAAGTATATCGTGGCTGGGAGCGGCCAGGTTGTCTCCTCATACATTGGAGAAGATGCCAGAAGATTCACTCATAGAAGACTAAGCAAGACATGGTAGCTGGAATACGGAGATCAGGTGGTCCTGTGGCAAGAGACTTTGAACGTGTTAAGAGGGTCGTAGTCAAGATCGGGACCTCAGTGCTGACGAAACCAGACGGCTCCCTAGACAGGAAGTACATGGCTGAGATCGCTAGGCAGGTCTGCGAACTGACGAAGCAAGGTAGAGAAGTAATCATTGTAAGCTCGGGGGCCATAGGGTCAGGTGTCAAGGAGCTGGGACTGAAGACGATGCCGCGGGACATACCGACGAGACAGGGTGCAGCGGCTGTTGGTCAGAGTATATTGATGGAGGCTTGGCGGAGTGCCTTCAGAGAGTTCGGGGTTAAGGTGGCCCAGATACTCCTGACATATGAGGCGTTCTCTAACAGAAGGACATACCTTAATCTGAGGAACTCGATGTCGATCCTCGCCAAGTACGGGACGATCCCTATAATAAATGAGAACGACCCTATCTCCGTCCACGAGATCGAAGCTACATTCGGTGATAACGATAAACTCTCAG
This sequence comes from Bathyarchaeia archaeon, assembly GCA_038850385.1. Taxonomy (GTDB): domain Archaea; phylum Thermoproteota; class Bathyarchaeia; order 40CM-2-53-6; family RBG-13-38-9; genus JAGTQV01. The sequence continues at coordinate 23,167 of JAWCLX010000001.1, forward strand.
CCTTGGTAGCTGGCAAGGTGGATGCTGAGCTGCTCGTTTTGCTCACGGACGTCGATGGCCTCTATGATAGAAACCCGAGGCGTAGAGACGCAAAGTTGATCCCTGAGGTGAAGGAGATAACCGCTGAGATTGAGAGGATCGGCGGTGAACCGGGATCATGGAGAACCAAAGGCGGCATGAAGACAAAGATCGAGGCTGCCAAGATCGCTATGAAGTCCAACTGTAACATGGTGATAGCAAACGCAAGGGAGAAGGACGTGTTGACGAGGATTCTGAAGGGTGAAGAACTCGGCACCTTCTTCATAGCCTCAAAGGCACCTTACACGAACAAGGAGAGATGGATCAGATTCTCGAAAAGCCGGGGGACTATAAGGATCGATAGAGGAGCCAGGGATGCGCTGATGAGAGGAAGAAGCCTTCTACCATCAGGGATTGTGAAGATCGAGGGCGACTTCGATGCTGGGGATGTTGTCTCAATCAACTATTCAGATCAGGAAGTAGCGAAGGTCGTTGTGGACTACTCGGCTGAGGAACTGAACAAGATAAAGGGTAAGCATACAGACCAGATAGAGAGGATTCTCGGATACAAGAACTATGACAACGTATTCAGAAGAGAAAACATGGTCTTCGTCTAGAATCTTCTGACTAAGGGATCACCTCGCAACTGTTGTATCTTCCATGCTTGAAGTCACTGGGGCTGATCCTGCCTCTGCGCAGTAGCCGCCTCACTTCAGGCTCAACCCTCCTGAGAGAGTTGACGAGATTCGAGACAGTGTCGCAGACCAGTCTGTAGCCTTCATCACCCCAAAGTCTTGTGACGTTCGCGTAGAGACATCTGCCTCCACATATGTGCAGTATGTCGCATTCCGTGCAGGGTCTTCCAACGAATATGGAGTCCGCAAGATCTTTTGGGTCCGTCGTCCAGATGTCTCCTAAGTAATAGTTCCTGATTCCAGCCATTACTGGACACGGCGTGATCTTTCCGTCGGTCTGTATGTTGAAGGTGTTCCATCCAGCGCCACATCTCAGTTTACTCCTCTGGTTCAGCAGAAGAGACTCCATCACGCTTATGAAAGGATAGATCTTGAGAACCTCACCTGACTTCTCCATTCGCTCAACCCATGACTGAACCAGCCTGTCTACGCCTCGATCATAAACTTCCACGGACCAGCTTCTGAACTGGTCGCTGTCGAAATCGCTTTGCCAGAACATAGCGTCTAGCTGCCAGTGAATCGACTTGAACGGATAGTCCCTGTTTGAGATGAGCCAGTCAACCTCACGATCTATCTCTGTCCCTGCGGGCACAGTCATCCTAGCTATGATCTCTCCCTCGAACCCGCTTCCTTGGAGAGCTTTCAGATTTCTGACTATGGTTCTGTAGACGCCTTCACCCCTGTTCCTGTCGGTTGTCTGCTCGCTTCCGTCTATGGATATGAGCACTGTATCCAACCTCTTCGTGTACTCTGATCCAAGCCTGTCAAGCAGTAGACCGTTCGTCTGGAGTATGTACCGGTCAGCAGTGGTTCTGTCCATCAGCTCAGTTATCTTCCTGTGTTCAAGGAGTGGTTCTCCACCATAGAAGATGATGGTGGCATGTGGGTCCTTCTCGATGAAGCGTGTGAGGTCGCTGAGCTCGTAGCTGATAGAGGTTGGAACAGAGTAGTCTATCTCCAGACCTCCGAAGTCGCTTCCAAAGTCTTGGCATGACTTTCCGTAGCAGTATGAGCATTGAAGATTGCAGTTTCTTGTGAGTGTGATGTAGAAGTTCAACCGACTTGGCACCTAGTATGCACTGAACGGGTATTATCAGCCTCTGGATCAGCATGCGCTGCCTAGGCTATCTTCTGTAGGGCATCAAGACAATTCAGCCATAAAGCTGCTGTCCAAAGCTGATTCCTGCTCCCCTTCGGCCTGCCAGTATCTGGATGGTACCACTCGTGGAATCCTTCCCACTTGGTCATTACCCAAAACTGAACAGCGGCCTCCTCTATCATCCCCAAGCTCAGATGTGCCAGTATCACGTGACCTTGAACAAGACCCCAGACGCCGCCGTTCTGGTATAGATTGTTCGGCATGAGACTCCACATGCCGCACGCCGACTTTGGATAGGGGGGAACGATGTTAACGTAACCATGCTTGCTCAGCGCTCCCCTGAAGTTCTTGAGAATTGATCCTAATCTCGTTCTCGGAACCACATCGTTAAGTATCGCGAGTGCGTGGCCGAGGGCGTCAAACCTTGCGGAGCGTCTTCCATCTTCATCTATGAAGTCCGCGTAGTGGCCCCTCTCCGGCAGCCAGAAGACATTGTCAATACGTTTCTGGAGTTCCTCACGCATCGAATCTGGACAGATCCTGTGAAGAAGAACCTGATTGTGGAAGGTTGCTTTGTCTTTGTATATGTTCATGCCATCCCTCCAGTCACGTCCATACACAAAACCGTCCCGTCCGAATCTTGACTGTACATGCTTCCAGATTTCTTCCTGTTTCTCGAGTCTGCCTTTAAGCTTCATCAAGTAAAGCACCATCAACTCGTTATCTATCTGATCTGTGAATTTAGCTGATGAAGAGAAGCGTCTTGGACGGCTGAAATATAATGTTGGAACATGGCCTTCTCTGCTCAGGGAGATTATTCTCTCAATATGTTTATCCACCTTTTCCGCGAAGCCGAGGAGCTCGGCCGCCTCGTGGCTGAAGCACATGTCTCTTGTCCAGTACTCAAAGCTGTAGGTGGACAGTCCGCCTGAAGCGAAGAGGCCTTCAGGCCCCACACATGATCTGATCGTATCAGCAGCCTGAGCCTTCCTTGAGGCTACCAGCGGCTGCTCCAACATGTGGGCTACGCCGGCATCTTTCTCCAGAGGAAGGATTCTGGTCAATTCCTCCACATCGTATTGAGAGGTTAGACCCTTCAGTGAGGCCTGAGAGGAGATAATTGTTTTCTTTCAGAGGCCGCAAAGGTTTGCGTATGTTCTCAGTCGAAGTCTTGAAGTCTCTCCCATTCTCCTCTCTGCAAGATCTCCTGTTGCAGTATCTTCTTCAGATACTGGCCTGTGTGGGAGTTCTTGACCTTTGCCAGTTCCTCAGGTGTGCCTGAGGCGACGATGTATCCACCGTCGTCTCCACCCTCAGGCCCCAGATCGATTATGTAGTCAGCCGTCTTTATCACCTCAAGGTTGTGTTCGATGACGAGGACCGTGTTTCCTGCGTCGACGAGCCTCTGCAGTACGTTGAGCAGCTTCTGGACATCGGCGTAGTGGAGGCCGGTTGTCGGCTCATCGAGAACGTAGACGGTCTTTCCGGTGCTCCGTCTGGTCAGTTCCGAGCTCAGCTTGACCCTTTGGGCCTCACCTCCTGAGAGCGTGGTCGCGCTCTGACCTAGTGTGATATAGCCTAGGCCGACATCGACTATGGTCTGGAGTCTTCTTGAGATCTGTGGGATGGCTGAGAAGAACTCCAAAGCCTCCTCAACGGTCATTTCTAGAACGTCAGATATCGATTTGCCTTTGTACTTGACCTCAAGGGTCTCCCTTCCATACCTCTTTCCCCTGCAGACCTGGCATGGGACGTGTACGTTAGGCAGAAAGTGCATCTCGATCGTCGTCGTTCCGGCTCCTTGGCAAGCCTCACACCTGCCCCCTCGAACATTGAAGCTGAATCGGCCGGGCTTATATCCTCTGACTCTGGACTCTGGAAGTTTTGAGAATAGTTCCCTTATGGGCGTGAATACGCCGATGTAGGTCGCTGGGTTGCTGCGTGGAGTTCTGCCGATGGGAGACTGATCAATAATTATGGCCTTATCCACGTTCTCTATTCCAACGATCCCCTTGTAGGCTCCAGGCTTCTCCCTTGCGCCGTGCAGTTTCTGGGCGAGAGCCTTGTAGAGCACATCGTTAAGGAATGTGCTCTTACCTGAGCCTGAGACCCCTGTCACACATGTGAATGTCCCGAGAGGTATCCTGACATCTATACTCTTGAGATTGTTCTCTGAAGCGCCTAGGACAGTCAAGTACTTGCCGTTCCCAAGCCTTCTGCTCTTGGGGATCGGTATGGAGAGTTGATGGCTAAGGTATCTTCCAGTCAGGGACTTTTGATTCTTCATTATCTCCTCTGGAGTTCCAGTGGCTACAACGTAGCCTCCGTGTCTTCCTGCCCCTGGGCCAAGGTCGATCACGTAGTCAGACTCAAGTATGGTCTCCTCGTCATGCTCAACGACCAGTATCGTATTCCCGAGGTCTCTCATTCTCCGCAAGGTCTCAAGGAGCCTCCTGTTATCCCGCTGATGCAGGCCTATGCTCGGCTCATCCAAGACGTAGAGGACACCGGTGAGGCCTGAGCCTATCTGTGTGGCCAGCTGCGTCCTCTGAGCCTCTCCGCCTGAGAGCGTGCTCATCCTCCTATCAAGGGTCAAGTATCCGAGGCCTACATTAACGAGGAAGCTGAGCCGCTGGTTCAGCTCCTTCAATACTCTGTCAGCGATGAACTTCTCTCTCTCAGTGAGTTCAAGTCCAGACAGGAATCTTAATGTTTGAGTTATAGACATCCTGGTAACTTCGGCTATCGACTTCCCCCCAACCTTGACGGCTAGGGATTCAGGCTTCAACCTGTCTCCCTTACATCTTGGACATATCGATTCACTCATGAATCTCTGGTACCATTCCTTCATGGACTCTGACCGTGTCTCCCGGTACCTCCGTTCAAGAATGTTGACGACACCCTCAAAGCCCTCCCCCCACCTCGTCGGAGGTGTCCCATACAGGATTATGTTGATCTGTTTCTTGGTCAGGTTCTTTATTGGTTCATCGAAGCTTATCCCGTACTCCTGAGCAATCGGCCTGAACTCTGAGAGGACCCAGCTATCTACAGGCCCGAAGAACGGTTTTATCGCTCCCTCCGAGAGCGACTTATCTTTGTCAGGCAGGACGAGTTCAGGGTCTATGCCTATCTTGACGCCGAGACCTGTGCATTCCTGGCATGCACCGTAGGGACTGTTGAAGGAGAACATCCTTGGTTCAAGCTCCTGCAGACTTACACCACAGTCAGGACAGGCTAGCTTCTCGCTGAAAGCGAGCTCCGACCCTTCAGCCTCGATGAGGACTGTGCCACCGGAGACCTCTATCGCGGTCTGCACAGACTCTGCAAGTCTAGATCTCTCCTGCTGGGTCAGTCTCAGATGGTCGACAACCGCCTCTATAGAATGTTTCTTGTACCTCTCAAGCCTCAGTGGCTGGTCAGTCCTCACGTCTACGCCGTCGACTCTTGCGTTGAGGAAGCCTCTGAGCCTGAGGTTCTCAAGAACATCCTTGTACTCGCCCTTCCTCCCTCTCACGACAGGGGCTAAGACCCTGATCCAGAGGCCGTTCTTCTGGTTCATGATTAGGTCGACTATCTGCTCAACGGTCTGTCTGGTGATTCTTCTCCCGCAGATGTGGCAGTGAGGTATCCCGATTCGGGCGTACAGGAGCCTGAGGTAGTCATGGATCTCTGTCGCTGTGGCCACTGTCGAGCGTGGATTGGCGCTTGCGGTACGCTGCTCTATCGCCACAGCAGGTGATAGGTTCTCTATGTAGTCCACGTCAGGCTTGTCAAGCTGACCTAGGAATTGGCGTGCGTATGCTGAGAGCGACTCTATGTATCTCCTCTGGCCTTCAGCATATACTGTGTCGAAGGCTAAGGAGGACTTTCCTGAACCGCTCAGCCCTGTTATGACGACGAGGCGGTTTCTGGGTATGACTACAGTAATGTTCTTTAGGTTATTCTGTCTTGCACCTTTCACTACTATGTTGCCGTTGAAACCCTTTCACCCCTTCTGAGCAGTCTTATCTGGTCTCTTATCGCTGCAGCCCTCTCGAAATCCAGCTTCCTCGCTGACTCGAACATCTCCTCCTCCAGACCGGCTATGACAGCTTCCAGTTCTGTTCTGGATCTGAACCTCTGCGGTTGAGACTTCAAATCAACGGCCACTCCGTGCCTTTGCTGCGTCACAGTCGAGGTGACTATCGCCTTGACCTCTTTCCTAACCGTCTCAGGAACTATTCCGTGTTCTTTGTTGTATGCCAGCTGTATCGTGCGTCTGCGGTTGGTCTCTTCTATCGCTCTTCGCATAGAGCCTGTCATGTTGTCCGCGTACATTATCACTTGTCCAGCTATGTTCCTCGATGCTCTGCCGATGGTCTGGATGAGCGATGTCTCAGATCTGAGGAAGCCCTCACTGTCAGCGTCTAGTATTGCGACCAGTGAGACTTCTGGAAGGTCAAGTCCCTCTCTTAGAAGATTCACTCCGACGATCGCGTCGTAGACTCCTAGACGGAGGTCTGTCAGAATATCTACACGCTCAAGGGTCTCGATCTCTGAATGGAGGTAGTGG
>JAWCLX010000001.1:29566-31659 GCA_038850385.1 Bathyarchaeia archaeon
ATGTACTCAGCCAGAGTCTCAGCCATCTTCTTTGTGAGCGTGGTGACCAGGCTCTTCTCCTTCTTCTCTGCTCTGGCCTTTATCTCCTTGACCATGTCTTGGACTTGGCCTTGGACTGGTCTGACTATGATCTCAGGATCAACAAGGCCTGTCGGCCTGATTACCTGCTCCACCACTTTCTGACTGGTCTCAAGCTCGTATGGTCCAGGCGTCGCCGACATGTACAGAACCTGCCCGATCTTTGCGTTGAACTCCTCGAACCTCAGCGGCCTGTTGTCCTTTGCGGATGGCAACCTGAACCCATGCTCTATCAGGATATCTTTTCTTGAGAGATCGCCACCATACATGCCTTGCAGCTGAGGTATTGTGACGTGGGACTCGTCGATCACCGTAAGGAAATCTTCAGGGAAGTAGTCGATCAGGGTCTGAGGAGGCTCACCGGCTTCACGGCCGTCAAAATGTCTTGAGTAGTTCTCTATGCCTGGACAGTATCCGAGCTGACTGATCATTTCGAGATCATATCTTGTCCTCTGTTCAAGCCGCTGAGCTTCCAGAAGCTTACCGGAAGACTTCAGCTCACTCAGCCTCTGTTCAAGTTCAGCCTGGATGGAATCTATCACACGTTCGATCTTCTCTTTTGGGGTGACGAAGTGCTTGGCCGGAAACACGAAGATATGATCCCTTGAAGATCTGATGTATCCTGTTGCGGGGTCAAGTTCAACTATATCCTCGATCCTGTCGCCTGCCAGCTGAATTCTGAAGGCGCTCTCCTGGTTTGCTGGGCAGATCTCGACAAGGTTTCCTCTTGCTCTGAAGCGGCCCCTGCTGAGGGCTACGTCGTTTCTCTCATACTGCATATCGACGAGCCTTCTGAGCAGCTCATTTCTGCTCGTCACCTGCCCCCTCGCCAAGTGCATGACAACCTTCAGGTACTCTTGGGGGGAACCTAGGCCGTAGAGGCATGAGACGCTGGCCACGACTATCACGTCTCTGCGGGATAGCAGCGACTGTGTGGCTGAGTGTCTGAGCCTATCGATCTCCTCGTTTATCGAGGTCTCCTTCGCAATGTAGGTGTCAGTCTTCGGGACGTAGGCCTCAGGCTGATAGTAGTCATAGTAGCTGACAAAGTACTCTACAGCATTCTCAGGAAAGAATGTCTTGAACTCGGTGTAGAGCTGGGCTGCGAGGGTCTTGTTGTGAGATATCACAAGGGTAGGCCGCTGAGTGTTGGCGATGACATGCGCGATGACGAAGGTCTTGCCTGTTCCAGTTGCGCCCTTCAGTGTCTGACGTTTCAGCCCTTGCTCTATGCCCTCAGACAGCTCCCTGATAGCTTTGGGCTGATCTCCCTTAGGCGTATAGTCGGTCACAAGCTTGAATAGGCCCTTAACCAACTGGGAGACCTCCACCGCAGAGCAGAACCAGGAACCGAAGCTGGAGACATTGTGGCTGGATCGTTGACTCTGACAACCTGTAGCTTTGCGGAGACACGTGTCAAAGAGAGGAGAAGAACTGATCAATATTAAGGTATCTCTGAGAAGACGGCGTCTACGAAGTTTTTCACTATCCTAGCCGTCGCTCCCCAGATCACGTGATTGGGGAGATCGTAATGGTAGACAGGGTAAGGCTTCCCATCACGGATCACATATCCGACCCTTGGCGGCTTTTTGAACTCCTCAACCCTAGCCAGTATTAATTCACTGATCTCTTCCTTGTTCACCTTGAAACCGTATGGGTACGGGATCTTGGCGACGAATGGGGTGATCAAGTATCCGGTAGTGCTTGCGTAGTCGTCGAGTTCACCGAGAAATTCTATATCCGCCTCTGAGAGTCCTATCTCTTCTTTCGCCTCACGTATGACAGTACCCCTCAGGTTGATGTCTGCCTCTTCGAAGAGGCCTCCTGGGAAAGATATCTGGCCCGGGTGGCTCCTCAATTCCTTCGGTCTCCTTGTGAAGAGCAGACAGTACTCGTCAGATCTTCTGAGAAGCGGAACTAAGACTGCAGCGCGGACAAGGTTCCTAGGCTCCACTCTCGACCTCTCCCTATTCATCAGGATCCTTCTGATTCTCTGCTCGAGACTTTCACTGTAG
>JAWCLX010000001.1:31669-55998 GCA_038850385.1 Bathyarchaeia archaeon
GCATAGTTTTGAGAGTCATTGTCTTTAGGTCTGTTTCTTTTTGGTTGCAAGATCAGCGCGCGGGGGACGCGAGCCTTACCAGATCTGTCTTGAGCAATAAAGAGATATCTGGGATTACTGATCTAGAAGCTAGGTCGTGACCAAGTGTGCATGTCCTTAAGATGGCTTTGCCTAAGGGTCACCTCTGGGATGTTGTGAAGGCGCTGCTCGACCGGGCAGGCTACAACATCTCTGTTAAAGGTGAACGATCTTACAGGGTTGAGTCAAGAGACCAAGACCTTGAACTGAGGATACACAGAGCCCAGAACATCAGCCTGCTGGTGGAGCAGGGTCGATACGACCTCGGCATCACTGGACTAGACTGGATTCTCGAGCCTCAGGCCGATGTCGTGGAGTTGACTGACCTGAAGGTTGGCAGGGTCTATGTGGTGGCGGCCACACCTGAAAGATACGGCTTAGACGAGAGTCTAGGCCTCGAGGTCTTCTCAAGATTTCAAGAGAGGATACGCCAAGACAAGAAGGAAAGGATCGTCGTCGCTTCCGAGTATGAGAATCTTACAAGGAGCCTCTTCGAGACTCGTATGCCGAGTATGGCATACAGGTTCATCCGCTCATACGGTGCGACAGAGACATTTATCGAGGTGGCTGACCTAATAGTAGACTGCACAGAGACTGGGGCGACGCTCAGAGAGAATGGTTGGGCGATCATCCATAGACTCTTCGAGTCGACTGCCCGGTTGATAGCAAACAAGACGAGTCTGGAGGATCCTTGGAAGAGAGAGAAGCTTGACGGGCTGCTATCGCTGATCGAGGGTGCAAGAGACGCAAAGGGCCTTCGACTACTGAAGATGAATGTCCCTGAGGATTGCATGAGCAAAGTGATGAGCATCCTACCTGCGATGAAGAGCCCCACCGTCTCCAAGCTCTACGGTGACGATGGATCCGGCTATGCTGTAGAAGTTGCTGTGGAAGAGGCGCAGATCGTTCAGCTCATCCCCAAACTCAAGAGGGCTGGAGCAGCAGACATCCTTGAACTTCAGATAGAGAAGGTTGTAAGATAGCCGAGTTCTCGTTAGCTCAGGTTTCAGTCGAAGTCCTAGGTGAGGAGACAGTAATCTTAACCTTTGGTGGATCCCTCAGAGTATTATGGACAGTGCAGTGCTTAACCATTCTCAGTAGGCCCTCAGCAAGGTAAGGATCTATATCCCCGCTCAACGCGATCTTCGCTTTGACCTCACTGACCCTGGAAGGATTCTTCGCCATCTTCCATTCAAAGTCTATCTTCATGCCTTCAAGAGGAATCTTGTGGCGTTCGCAGAACAGCTTGGCGTAGACGCCGATACAGCAGCCCAGTGATGAGGAGAAGAGCTCCACAGGGGTCATCCCTGCATCCTCACCCTCCTCCTCAAGAGGCTGATCCGACGTCAGGCTGTGCCCTCTGCATCTGGCTTCGAAACGCCATCCCCCCAAGTATTGTATCTCCATACTCATAGCCTCGAACACTCCTCAACCAGAAAGCTTGATGAGACTTAAAGAATTATTCTAGACCGGAACAATATGAATGTCTGAGTCTGACATCACGCATCGTCTAAAAGAGAGTATCAGGAGAAGGGTCTGGAATCTGATGGAGGCGCAGGCGGTAGCCAGACCGCCCAGACCTGTCCACGGCCGGATACCGAACTTCAAGGGTGCTGAGAGGGCTGCTGAGCACCTTCAGGAACTGGAGGAGTTCAAGGCGGCCAAGATAGTGAAGGTGAATCCTGACTCGCCACAGAGGCCGGTCCGTGAAGCCGTACTGAATTCTGGGAAGACTCTGCTGGTGCCTACACCGAGGCTAAGGGGAGGCTTCATGCTAATCGACCCCGAGTCTATATGTAATAGCGATTATTGTTTTGCTGCTACGATAAGAGGCATATTCGAATATGGCATTGGAGTCGACCTGCCGAGTCTTCCGAGGCCAGACATGCTGGTTATGGGCTCCGTCGCCGTATCACGTGACGGCTCAAGACTGGGTAAGGGCGGAGGCTACAGTGAGTTAGAGTATGCCATACTCTCAGAGCTTGGGTTAGTAAGCGACAAGACTCCGATCTTAACTACGGTTCACGAGGTACAGGTCGTCGAGTATGTCCCGATGGAGAGCCACGATCTCAGAGTGGACATCATAGCCACACCTGAAGGCACTCTTAGGACGAACGCGGTGAGAGGTCAAGCTGGGAGGCTGATCTGGAACTTGGTGACGGAGCGGATGATCAGTGAGATTCCTGTTCTCAGGCAGCTTAAGCGGAAAGAATAAAATGGCGGCTGATCCTATTGTGTGCTGGTGTCGCTCATGAGCTACTATGATCCCAACTATTGGAGGCAGTTTAGGCGATTCCAACCATACGTATGGCCGAACATACATGCTTACAGGCCTGATGACCCGATTACGCAGCTGGGCCTGACCAGAAATGAACCCGCAATCTACACGATATGTAGCTTCTGCGGGGCAACCTATTCAGCAGGATTCCAGCAGTGCCCAGTATGCGGATGGGCAAGAGGCTTCTAGAGGGGGGATTCCAGTGGCTTCATACCTCAAGATAGTGGAGATCGGTGGGAGACAGTACGTCTTCGAGCAGATAGTCTTCAAGCCTGACTAACAGAGCCGCCGCTCCTGGACGAGTAAGGAAAGACTGAATAGGCATTCGCCGACACAATCTTTATTTGGATTCCTCTTTGAGTCACCTCTGGGTCCCGCGGAACCCGCGGTAAGGTGGAGGCGACCGCCCCGTAAGCTCAGCCTGGTAGAGCTTCCGATCACGCCAGTAACGTGAGGAGACGCTGTAGAGCTGCACCCAAGGTGCGGCCATCCAGCCTATCAGGCTAAAGACAGAGACCGGAGTGTCGCTGGAGAGCCTGAGAAGGCTCGGCGAATTCAAAATAGGCTTATGCCTATGAAACTCCGGCCCGCGGGACCACCAACAAGACTACTCCCCCCTGCCAGTTTGGAAGTCTTCATTGATATGTACAGGCTGCGTGGGGTCGGCATATCAGTGCTCAGGTCTGACCTTTGATTACGACTATGAAAATTTGGAGACGAGTTCTTGAGTGAAAGTATCAACAGGAATAGAGAATGACTACAGCCCCATTGAATTCAGTCTGAACAAGGGTTGAGTGGGGATTTGGCGGGCCCGGTGGGATTCGAACCCACGATCTCCGGCTGCCCTCCCTCTATGGACCGAAGGCCAGCATCTTGATCCTGACTAGACTACGGGCCCAGTGTCTGTATGTGCACAACTAGACTCCTATCAGCAGGACCATAAAGGTAACCCTCGCCCTGAATGAAGACAACTCCTCGTCCCATCGTCCTGTGAGGCATAACCAGATCAGACTAGTTCATCTCGAGGAGTTGCAGGAATGATGGTGTTGACTCTGGATCCTGAAGATGAGAAGACTTCGAATCTACGGAAAGATTTAAGGGAAGAACAGATTATTTTCGGTCTCTTCACCGGTGATCTTGGATGGCGGTACCTGACACAGAGATCAGAGAGCTTGTGAGGAGCGGTCTATTGAGGATCGATCCGTTCGATGACTCGAATCTTCAACCGGCGGGCTACGATCTGAAAGCGGCTCAAGAGGTCACTATAGGATCAGGAGAGCAGAGACTCCTCGCCGCAAGTGAGACGATTGAACTCCCGTCGTGTCTCTTGGGTTTACTCCATCTGAAATCCTCATTCGTCAGAGAAGGGCTCTACGCAAGCCTTGCCCTCGTCGATCCAGGATTCCGCGGGCAGCTGACCGTTTCGCTCCTGAACGCTGGGAAAGATGCCGTAAGGATGAAGTGTGGAGAGCCTTTTCTCCAGTTAACGTTCATACGCCTCTCTTCTCTTCCTGAAAGACCATACAGTGGGAAGTATCAAGGAAGTATCGGAGTGGTTAAGAGTAGACGGCAGCTGCATGGCAAGGATGAATCAAACTCACGATAGAAAGTATTATACACTTTACATTTCAATGTATAGACGAGGTCTCTTTCTTGGCAGGTTCGAGGATCACAGACTTGAAGTACAAGCTGATGGTCGCCGAGCTCCTCAACCTGGCCAAGAACTACTACACCTACCGTGAACTCTCACAGCTCATCGGTCTGCCGGAGACGGTCCTGAGCAGATACGTTAAGGGACATGTTCTACCGACGATAGAGAGAGCCCGCGACATCAATAACAAACTTGAAAGCATAATGCGTCTGGAGTCCGAGATCCAACGTAGAATAAGATTTGATGAGCTAGGTTACTTCGACAACACGAAGATCATATCCGACACGATGCTTCTTGAACGTGCAGTACAGCAAGCCGTCAACAGATTCGCTGGTCAGCGAATAACAAAGGTCCTGACACCGGAGACTGACGGGATACCGCTGGCGACACTCCTCGCGAACAGGCTGAGCATACCTTTAGTGATAGCTAAGAAGAGCAGAGAGGTAGGTGTTGGGGAATTCATAGAGGAGGCATACATACCATCGAAGTCAGCTATGATAATGAGTTTCTACGTGCCCCGCAGCATATTCAAGAAGGGTGACTGCGTACTGATAATCGACGACGTCATCGACAGCGGCGAGACCCAGAGAGCACTCATAAACATCGTACGCAAAGCCAAGGCAGAGGTGGCGGGAATATACGTCTTGATGTCGATCGGTCTGGAATGGAAGAACAGAATAGAAGAGGTGACGAACTGCCCCATAGAGATCGCTTATGAAGTCCCACAGAAGCTGAGGCCTGACTAGATCCCTTAAACCCCATGAATGAACTGCATAATACTCTCCTGATTTGGATGATCTAAGACTCCCTTCTCAGAGACTATGGCGTCAACCAGATTGATAGGTGTAAAGTCAAAAGAAGGATTAAGAACCCCTACCTTCCTTGGAACGACACGAACCCCAGATATGCATGTGACTTCACTGGGGCTCCTCTCCTCGATCCTAACCGCCTCACTAAGATTAGAGGAGTCGAAGGTCGATGTTGGTGCAGCTACATAGAAGGGTATTCTGTGGTACCGCGCTGCGATCGCGATCGTGTAGGTCCCGATCTTGTTGAAGACGCCGTCCCTGACAATCCTGTCAGCGCCTACAATTACCTTCTGGACGAGGCCTCGAGACATAACGTAACCCACCATCCCGTCAGTTATCACCTTCACCGGTATCCTGTCCCTTGAAAGCTCGAAGGCTGTCAACTTGGCACCTTGAAGTCTGGGCCTGGTTTCAGTCGCGATCACCTTCACGCGTTTTCCTTTCTTCACAGAGGTCCTTACAGGCGCCAGAGCTGTCCCATAACCTACGGTCGCTAACGCTCCTGCATTACAGTGGGTGAGGATAGTGTCCCCGTCAGCTATCAAGGGAGCTCCGTACTCACCTATCTTCAGATTCGCTTGGAAATCATCTTCAGCCATCTTGATCGCTCTCTCTATAACCGCGATTCTCATAGCCTCAGGATCATCTGCCGACCGTCTCGCAGTCTCAAGGATCACTGAGAGGGCCCACGTCAGATTCACGGCCGTTGGTCTGGTTGATCCAAGCCTCTTCGAGGCTAACTCCATCTCCTTGAGGATCTTATCTTTGGTCTCTGCCCTGCTCCTGTAGGCAACCAACGCCAAGCCCATGGCCGCGGCGACCCCTATGGCGGGAGCCCCGCGAACAACCATCCTCCGGATTGCCTGAGCAACCTCGCCCACAGTCCTACACTTGACGTACCTCAGTCTCCCAGGAAGCAACGTTTGGTCTATCATCAAGACTGCCCCACTTCGCCACTTCACGGTTCTCAGGTTGAAGAAGTCCTCCACAGCGAGGCGCCTCGACCACGTTAGGCGGTCAGACCTAGATGTATGCTCAAGAACATCTATAACTCACCCTAAATAGATTATCTGTCTCTGTCTGACGGCCTAGTGGTGCAGAGGCTTGATCGAATCATTTGAGGCTCAGTACAGACAGGAGACTTGGATAAGATACTTGGTCTACAGGGATCTCAGGGACAGGGGGTACATCGTCCGTGAATCCCGTAAGGTCGACTTTGAGATCTATGGGAAGGGGGCTGAGAGGCGGCTTGTCCATATAGTCTATGAGGGTGGAGAAGCCAGTCTTCGAGAGCTGACAACCCTCGTAAGATACGCGGCAAAGCAACATAAGGAGCTGATACTTGCGGTCATAGACAGGAGAACTGACCTCGTATACTACTCTGTAGGGGAGATGGACTTCCATAGAAGACCGGCTGGTTCAGGCTGGTTCAGTCAGGGTGTGTGAAGCTGTTGGCTGAACCACAATCCTTCACAACCCCTAGAGGGATGAGGGATATCGATCAGGTCGAGATGGCTAATCGTTCTTGGATGTACCAGAAGATCAAGGGGACGATGAGGCTGTACGGCTTCCAGATGGTTGAACCTACCGCCATGGAGAACCTGGCAACACTGGAGGCCAAGGCGGGACCTGACATCAGGAAGGAGATCTACTGGTTCGAGGACAAATCTGGAAGAAAACTCGGCCTGAGGTTCGACCTCACAGTTGGAATGACCAGGATGGTGTCGAACCGCCTCGAACTCCCAGAACCGATAAAGTTGTGCGCAATATCAGAGATGTGGAGGTATGATGAGCCGCAGTTCGGCCGGTACAGAAACTTCTCCCAGTGGGACGCAGAGATCTACGGGTCCGGAGGTCAGGAAGCCGACGCTGAGGTAATCTGTCTAGGGATGGACATCCTCGAGAGTCTGGGCCTCTCAGACTATGAAGTGCGGATCAGCAACCGCAAACTGACAGAGGGATTCCTCAAAGCAAGGGGCCTACGATCCAAGGAGAAGATCGAGGCATCCATCAGGGTCATAGACAAGCTTGGAAAACTATCCAGTGAACAGGTGATGAGTGAACTCAGGGCTATAGGCCTCCAGGAAGATCTAGTCCAGCAGACAATGGAGTTCGCCAGTCTGAGAGGAAGACCGGACGAGGTCCTTTCAGAATCCCCCAGAATGCTTGAGGATGAGGGGAGGAAAGGTCTCGATGAGCTCAGAAAACTCGCTGATATTCTGGAGGCGTTCGACAAGATAGGTCGATGCGTCTATGACTATAGAATAGTCAGAGGAATAGGCTACTATGACGGCATAGTCTTTGAGGCCTATGACAGGGTGGGTGAGGATATCGGCGCGATCTTTGCCGGAGGAAGATATGATGGGCTCTGCAGAGTATATGGGAAGAGGGATATGCCGGCTACAGGTGTTGCAGGGGGAGTTGAGAGGATAATGATCTCGATGGAGAGAGCTAACCTCCTCCCGAAGATCAGTCAGGCGCCCACAGTCTTCGTCGTAGCAGTGAATGATGCTGTCAGAAGAGATTGCTGGAATATTACGCGACAGCTCAGGAGGATGGGTGTCCCCGCCGATTTCGACCTAAAGGGCCGCACATTCAACAAGCAGCTGGAATACGCGGATTCGATCGGTGTTCCATACACCATTATTATTGGCCGGAGAGAGCTTGAGAGAGGAGTTGTCAAGCTTAGGGATATGACTAAACGTATCGAGAAGGAGCTGACACTTCAAGAGGCTGTCAAGACCATCGGAAAGACCTGAACAGCAAAGCTTGAACACAGTTGCTCAGCGCATACATCTGTCAAAGAGATTGCGGAGAAGCTCTGATGTTGCTTTGCAGAGATGGGTCTGAGAAGTGGCCTCAACAGAATCCGAGCGTCTCGCTACTGGGTCTTTCTCCTGAATAGAAAGATGTAGGCAAGCTCAAGTATCCCGATAGTGTTCAATACCAGAACCGCTACGAACCAGGCTTTCTGTGATGCACGGGCTGAATACCATAATGCTATACCCTTCACAACTATCGACCAAGTCACTAAGGGTATCAGGACGTACGGATTCATGATCCATTGAAGGGGCTCCTGCAACGCCTGCATAACTCTTCACGAAATTCTCTATCGAAGTCGATAATAAGACTTTGAGCACGAACCAGTCGAATACTCTATCTTGAAGCGCTGCGCATCTTCTGTCTGAAGCCGAGGATGGAAAGAGCTAAATCAACTCCAGACAAGCATACGAGTATGACTGAGAAAGAGGCGAAGCCGATCCCTCCGGGACTAGGATCAAGAGTTGCAGCATCCATAATAGTTGTCTTCGCTTGGCTAATCTACGCGATAGTTCACGTCGTCTTCCTCTGGGGGTACTTCAGCACTGTACAGAACATCTCTCTTCTGGTAATATCGTTCCTTCTCTGTGTGGCCATCCTCGGAGCCATGTGGGCTTCATGGGGCATCAAGCTCAGCAGGGAATAACGTGAGATCATAACGAGTGTCAGCATCGATTGCCGACGGAACAAGCTGCTGTCGATGAGACATATCCGCGAGAAGACTAGAACACCAGGTGCGTATCTGCCAAACCGCGCCAGTGAAAACATCCTCGTTTTTGCAAGTACTCCAAAGCACCTATCGCTTGCCGCCAAGGGAATGAACTATTCCGGAGGTGCTTGACGATGGCTACCAACCCAAGAGCGTTCGAGCGTCTAATATGGTGGGTTGTTGCCGGAACCAGAGGCGGCCCTACCCGAGCGAAAATTATCGAGTGTCTGAAGGAGCGGCCGACATCATATCGAATTTCTATTGGAGAATAGGTTTCTGGTGAGGGTGGGAGGCAAATATGGAGCGACTTATTTCCTCTCCCCTGAACTCGAACTGAACTACGATAGATTCAGGAAGATCTGGGAGAAAACTGGGAAAACAAAGATAGAGTAGAATGGTCTACATGTAGAATCAGGCTTAATCAATGAGGTGAAACCTATGTCTGAAACACTCTTGAATATTATGGGCGCACTTACAGTGGTAAATACGGTTTTGGTTGCCTTGATCATGTACAATTTCGTACAGAGTTACAAGGCGGTCAAATCAAGATTCACACTGGGCCTGCTGCTGTTCTCCTCTATTCTTCTTGTGCAGGTAGTCTTCTCATTACCCGTCATAGTGCTCTCAGGAATCGCCTACCCGCCTGAGGCATTGATCTTTGATATCATAGCGGGCAGCTTTGAATTCGTAGCTCTTCTCATCTTCCTGAGGATGACCATAAAGTAAAGTTTCTAATGTGAACGCCCGGATTCTTGATCTGGGCTTGAAATATTAACTCCGTCTGGTAGCTTTTGGGATAGAAATGGATCAAAATCTGGAAATCACTTATATCGCCTTTACAGCATCACTTCAGACGGTGCTACCGAAATGGATGAGAAGGCCGTCGCGGGCATAGCCTTGATAGTAATCGGCCTTTTCGGTCTCGTGTTCTTTTTTCCAATATACTCCCCAATGATATATGGCGGTTGGGGTTGCCCAATGATGGGTCGATGGGAGTTTGGCGGCTTAAGGTCAAGAATACTGCCCCAACATCGAGGTCTCTACGGATACCCAGCTATGATATTCCTGTTCGACGCCCTTTTCTTGGCAATACTTTTCTTCGGAATCTACCTTGTCTGGAAGTCAACAAAAACGACATGACACGATCCTCAGCTGCCTTAGGCTGAAGACCTAGCGCAGGCTCGTAGATTCACTGTTCAGATCTGAGGAGAGTCCTCCTCTTATCGACAGGAACAGTGGGGGTGCATGAGGATGGTATAGAACTCTCAGAGCCTTGCCGGCATTTTGCATGGGCTAGGTTGTAGTCAGACACAAGCCGATACATGTTATCGTAAGCCTTTAATCTCTGCGTGATCGGCAAGCCTTCCAAGCAACATCGACCGGGCGGTCCCAACTGAACATATCACCAAACCTAAGGCAGCAAGTCCGTCTGTTTCTGCGCAACTACGTTGGCTACTTGGAGTCACCGAAGATCCAAGACCTCTACCTCTCCCTTGTTGAGAAATCAAGAGATCTTGCTGATCTTGAGGAGAACGTCAAGAGAGCGGTTGCGGATGCAAAATCCAGGGGTGAACACAGACTTGCTGAGACGATGGCAGCGCTCAACGAGAAGGTCAGAGAAACTGTTCAGGCAAGGCTCAAATAGTTAGGTCGACAGAACGTAGCAAGCAATATCAGCTACCAATACGATTTGCTCCAATCTGGTTCGCCGCAGCGTCAGTCAAACTTTTCACTATTCATGCATATGTTGGTGAGCTCTGGGCTACACAGTTCTTGTGAATGCTAAGAACCTTTTCAAACTCTTCTCTCAGCTCCTGCTCTGAACGCACACCTTGAGGGTTAACGGGTTCTTGACCAAGCACATGGATACTAGCGTGGCTTCTCCCACCATCCACTATCACTATTCGTTTGAGAACCCTTCTTTTGCGCAGCGTTCCCTCGGATATCAAAGGTTATTTCGCTGCAGGAGCCTATTCAAGTTCAATGAAGAGTGGGGATGCTCCAGTATCGCATAGAGTCTGGGTTGGTTCCCCATCTGCCCCGATAACAGAGGAAACCAGCAATTCAGTGAGACTTACTTTTTGATAGGATCTCTGGCCGTGAATTGTGCTCTGCCAGCTTGGAAGGGATATTCGCCGGTTACACCTTTCTCCTTCAGCGTCTGCGTTAGATCTCTCTTTTCACTCGACGAAATTCTGTTTCTGTTCAAGGTTGACGTTGCCTGCTGTCTCTATTCCCCAGTGGTTGATGGTATTCTGGCTTCTAGCCAAGCTCTTTCATCTGTATGAATGCTCCATGCCAGGTATGATACCATACCTGACCGTTGTAGCCGTTGACGCTCAGCATCCCATATATCTTACCCTCCCTGAGGATGTGTATTGTGTAGTATCCATAGAAAGTGACTACATCTTCTACGGATGATCCTGGCAGGTAGGAGTCCAAGTAGGCTTGGGCTATCTGCTCGGCATCACTTGCTGTAACTGGCATCTCAGCAGTTGGGATATCGCTGTATGGTCTTGGTTTGTAGCCCCACCATCTGCCATCCATCATCCCGCCCATTCGGCCCCAGCCAGCCATGTGGCTGTACTTCGTGTTCCACATCATGCTCGGTCCCTGTTCCGGATGAACTATGCCCATCATCCACCCCATGCCGCTGAGGCCTATCTCCTTCTCGATCACGCCCTCGAAGGCTCCTATTCCAGTATTCTTTTCGTACGCTATGAAGTAGTAGTTGTACTGGAACTCCATTATCTCCTTAATGTCGAGGTCACTATACCCCAGTGAGCCCAAATACCTCCTAGCCAGTTCAGCTGCCTCATCTATACTCGTCGGTGCCAGCTGCTGAGGTCTGTATGGCCTTGGGGCTGCCGGTGTCTCGGGGTAGGGTGAGGGCGTAGGCCAGGTGTACGTTGGGGTCAAATGGAATGTTGAGACTGCTGCCAAACCCACTATGCCTATTACGATTAGAACGACTGCAAGAAACCCTGTTCTCTTCATCTTGCTACTCCCCCTTTGAGAGCTCCTGCTTGATTCGCTCATACTCCTCCTTTGATATCTCACCCTTGGCATATCGTTCCTTCAGGATCTCAAGTGCTCTGCCGCCGGCTGCCGGTTTTGTCGCGCCCACTAAGTAGTATATTCCGAATGCTATCAGAGCCAGGAAGATGATTACCAGAAGTATTCGCAGAAGTGCACCGAGCCAGCTTAATCCGTATCCGTAGCCATATCCCCGCCAACCCATCATTCCTGGCCCCATCATGCCGGGGCCCATAAACCATCCTCCCATGAAAACTAACGGTCCGACCAGCAGAATCAAGACCAGAACTACTGCAAGGATTATCCAGGCGCCGTTTCTATCACTCATACTAATTTCACTAACGTAGTTGTTGATTTCGGAACTATTTATGTAGTTTCCAGAATCCTACCCACTTCAATACCAAATTCTATCCCAGTCAAAGCCGAATAGTAGATTCTGATCTCTGCAGACGAATCACAGAGTTACCGGGAGAATCAAGCATGCCTTGGGGATCGATGGCTGAGACGACGACGGATATGTGAGATCAGATGAGCCTTTTCCAGTTTACTTCAAATAGTAGCTGAGGTCTTAACCGACCGGTATCGCCTTGCTGGGGACTCAAGACATTTGTCTAAGACAAACGAAGAGGCCAAGCAGATAAGAAGAGTGGTGAATGAAACAAGGTTGATCGACACGCATGAACACCTCCAGAGAGAAGACAACAGAGTCAAAGGCGAAGTGGATGTTCTAGCAACCTTCCTCCTTCAGTATGCATCTTCTGATCTGATATCTTCAGGACTCAGCTACCGTGACTACCAGACCATCCTAGACCCCCATCAACCGCTAGAGAAGCGCTGGGAGATTTTCTCGCCATACTGGGAGAGAATGAAGAATACCTCCTATGCAAGAGTGCTTGACATAGCAGCCAGGGACTTGTATGGATACGAGATCAATGACCAGACATACAAGAAGATCAGTGATAAGATGAAGGAGGTGAACAAGAAAGGTCTTTACAGGTGGGTTCTCAAGGAGAAGGCCGGGATCGAGATATCCCTTCAGGATACGCTCCTCAAACCCAAGAGCTACGCATTCTGGAAGACACCTTCCACTGAGAGACTGCTTGACGTAGATAGAGAGTTCTTTGTGCCTGTTCACAGGTTTGAGGACTACCTGCTTCTTCAAGACCGGATTGACATCGAGAGTATTGGTCAGCGGAGGAGTGCAAGAATCCATTCGCTCTCTGATCTCGTCAAGAATCTTGAGGCAGAGTTTCATGAATTCTCAATGACTATAGCTGCTGTCAAACTCTGGCTTGGGTACAGGCGCCCTCTGAAATTCGAGAAGGCAACGTTCTCCGAGGCTGAGCAGGTATTCAACAACATATGTTCACAGAAGACTTTCGTTAGAGTGGATGCTGAGGGGGTCAGGATCACAGCGCCGTCAGGGATAAGTCTCGATGAGGCTAAGCCACTGCATGATTTCATGGTTCATAAGGTTATTCAGCTTGCAGGAGAGTATTCCGTACCAGTCCAGATTCATACAGGATTTCATGAAGGGAACGAGAACCTCATAGCGAATACTAACCCGCTAAACCTGACTAACCTCTTCATGGAATACAGGGAGGTGAAGTTCGACATCTTCCACGGCGCATATCCTTGGATCGGGGAATGTTCCGCGTTAGCCAAGACCTTTCCAAACGTCTACTTGGACCTAGCCTGGCTTCACGTAGTCTCACCGTACATCGCTAGGGAGGCTCTTTCAGAATGGCTTGAGACAGTGCCTGCCAACAAGATTCTTGGCTTCGGCGGAGACTATGTATTTGTGGAGGGTAGCTACGGGCACTCCGTCATCGCCAGGGACAACATAGCTCGTGTATTGACACAAAAGGTTGAGGACGGTGACCTGAAGCTTGAGGAGGCGAAGGCTCTTGCGAGAAAGATCCTCAGAGAGAATGCGAAGGAATTGTTCCTGAAAAGGATCGGCATCCAGTAGATTTAGGTCCTGCAGAGACCAGACTGATCCTAGGAAACGTCACGCAGATCTATCATTCCTAGTAGTCAAACAGGCATAAGAGCGAAATAGTGAATCTGTATTGATGAGGACTGAGAGCCGAGGGATCAAACGATGAAGATCGGCATGATGAGTTCCTGGAATGAGACTTCCGGCGTTGCGATACATGCAGAGCTCGTCGGCAGAGAATGGATCAGGCAGGGCCACGAGCTGAGGGTCTTCACCTTCATCGAAGACGATCATCATGGCCGCGCCCTCATAGGCCAAGATGAGAACTACGTAACAAGATGCTTCGGCACAGCTCAGAGGACTAACTATCTGAACCCAATACCCATCCTGGAAGCAGATTACGAGTTCTTTGCTGTTCAAGACTTGAATATGCTCCCAAGAGAGAGACTGTCAAGCATTTTTCACATGATCAAGCGGAAAAGTAAGACGATCCACATTGTCCATGAGAGCCGGCTGTCAGAGGATCCAACATTCTATGAACATGACTGGGACGCACTAGTCTGTTTTGATGAGAGATACAAGACTTTTCTCTCAAAGGTGTACCCGCCTGAGAAGATCTCCATAATACCTTTCCCATGTTCATCCTGGACAGAGGGTGACAGGGAGGATTCCAGAAGGAAGATTGGGTTACCGCTCGATAAGAGGATAGTGCTTGTCTTCGGTCAGAAATGGAGACACTTAGGGGAGGAAGAGATCAGAGTTCTGAGAAGGCTAAACTCCAGATATTCAATACTCTTACTCATAGTGAGTGAGACCCAGAGAGTCGACGGTAACCTTCTCCGTGGCCTCAACTGCCTATTCAAGAAGGAAGTCTTGGAGCGGGGGGAACTTCTCAGTTATCTACATGCTTCAGACACATGGTTGTTCCCGAAGAGATCGATCGATAATGCAGCCATCCTCTCCAGCACAATACATTTGTCAATGGGGTCAGGCTGCATACCTGTTGCCAGAGACTCAAACTTCCTGTATGGAGTGAGAGATACGGTCCTCCACTACAACAGCGAGACTGAGTTCGAGGAGAAGTTGATTCAGGCATTCGAACAGGGGGAGGAGTGGATGCGTGCAAGATCCGCAGCCAAGAGATTTGTGGAGGAACATAACGCCACGCATATCGCGAAGCAGTTCATATATCTTTTCGAGTCTATGCGAGACTAGCTCGCGCTAGGCCACGAAGGCTATGAAGAAGTTTAGGAGACCGGCAAAAGAAACCCAGACGAGATAAGGAATCAAAAGGCACGCTGCCGCCCTCGACCTACCCCAGGCCAAAGCTATCAGAAATACGATCGTAATCCAGAGGGCCACAAGCTCCACAAAAGCCCCTCCGGGGCTCCTCATCCCGAAGAATATCAGGCTCCAAAGGAAGTTTAGGACCAGATTTGCTCCATAGATTATGAAGAACTTCTTACTGCGGTCTGTTTGGGTGTACATCAGCCACCCAGAGACTGCGATGAGAAGATAGAGGATGTTCCACACGATCGGTATTACCCAGTTCGGTGGCGTGAAGGAAGGTTTGCGGAGGTTCTGGAACCAGGGCCCCGTGTCAGTGAATATGCCGCCTGACAAGCCTATGGCGTATACTAGGATGAGAAAGACGGCCAGCGACAGGTAGCCTTTAGGCAGTGTCAACATCCAGACCTCTAATCCTAGTATTCACCATGTACGATGGAGATATCTCTTTTCATCCGTCTACTGTAGATAGCTGGATCAGTCTTTTGTCTCTTCGAAAAGAGATTTATGAGGTGGAGTCCTCTTTGTCCGTGGAACAAGGTGATCTATCTGTCAGCTGTGAAGATAGTTGAAGGCATATACTGGGTTGGAGCTGTAGACTGGGATGTCAGGAATTTTCACGGCTTCAGCTATTCCACCCATCGCGGAACAACCTACAACGCCTACTTGATAATAGACGATAAGACCGCCCTAATAGACAGCGTCTACAGACCCTTCGCAGAAGAGATGATAGAGAAAATCAAGGAAGTGGTTCCACCTGAGAAGATCGACTACATTATCGCAAATCATGTTGAGACAGACCATTCAGGCGCGATCGCCGAGGTTCTTAGATTGGCGCCTAAAGCCAAGGTCTATGGAACAGCCAGATGCAGACAGGGACTCCTCAAACATTACTTCGGAGACTGGGATTTCCAAGTTGTGAAGACCGGTGACCAACTCAGTCTTGGCAGGAGGACTCTGAGCTTCATAGAGGCTCCGATGCTGCACTGGCCTGACAGCATGTTCACCTACGCAGCCGAGGACGCTCTACTCATGCCGAACGACGCCTTCGGGCAGCACCTAGCAACATCACAAAGGTTCGACGATGAGGTTGATGAGGAGATCATAATGCAGGAGGCTGCAAAGTACTACGCTAACATCCTCTGGCCACTCAGCTCTCTGGTAACTAGGAAGATCGAGGAGATCCAGAAACAGAAAGTCAAGATCAATATGATAGCGCCCAGCCATGGCATCATCTGGCGCAGCAACCCCATGAAGATCGTCGATGCCTATCTCCGCTGGGCGAATGGATTGGCTCGAAACAAGGTCTTGGTCGTCTATGATACTATGTGGGGGAGCACGGAGAAGATGGCTCGAGCGATAGTCGACGGGTTGACGAGCATGAATGTTGAGGCCAGACTCTACCGTGTACCATACTCAGATCGCGGAGACATAGTAGCTGATCTTCTTGAGGCCAAAGGCATACTCGTCGGTTCATCGACAATAAACAACAGCATAATACCGACGCTCGCCCCACTCCTTGAAGATCTCGCAGGCCTGAAGCCGAAGAACAAGATAGCCGCCTCATTCGGTTCTTACGGATGGGCTGGTGGAGCGGTGAAGAGCATAGAGGAGGCATTCATGAGAGCAGGACTCGAGACGGTCACGCCTGCACTGACGGTTAACTGGGTCCCGACAAAGGAAGAGATCCAGAAGTGCTTCGACTTTGGAAAGGCGTTCGCTCAAAGAGTGATTGCCCGCTGAGAATTGTTGGATGAACCCTATCCGACGGTTAAGCAGTGGGTTCCCGAGAGTGCAGAAGGACTGCTCAGCCACGAAAGTTCACTTAAGTACACCTCAGCTAGATCCGGCTGCTGGAAGCCGCCGGGGAAATGCTCTATGCATAGAATCGTAATGCATGTTGACCTGGACTCATTCTATGCATCCTTGGAGGAACTACGTAACCCGAAGGCCAAGGGAAAGCCGATAGTGATCTGTGTCTATTCAGGCCGTTCAGCAGACAGCGGAGTTGTCAGCACCGCCAACTACAAAGCACGTGAGCTAGGGATAAAGGCGGGGATGCCGATCGCCTTTGCCAAGCGCCTCGCCAGAGACCGGGACGTCGTTTTCTTGCCGAATGACATAGAGCACTACCGGACTGCCTCAGAGAGAATCATGGAGCTTCTGTCGGAGGAGGGTGACTCTATTGAACAGGTCAGTATCGACGAGGCATATCTGGATGTCACAGCTAGGTCAGGGGACGATTGGGGGAACGCCGAGAAGATCGCGGAGGAGATAAAGAGAAGGCTCAAGCAGGAGGAGGGCCTCACATGTTCTGTCGGTATCGGCCCGAACAAGTTCATAGCCAAGATGGCTTCAGATTATAAGAAGCCTGATGGACTGACCGTCGTCAGAGATGCTCAGGTGAGTGAATTCCTAAGCGGCCTTCCTATCTCAGAGCTTTATGGTGTAGGGGAGAAGACGACGAGAGCGCTTAACGATCTAGAAATAAGGACTGTGAAAGAGTTAGCTGGCTTCGATAGGCTCGAATTGGAGAAGGTCTTTGGAAAGAACAGGGCGAGGCTGCTTCAGGAGAAGGCGAAGGGAATAGATGACTCTCCTGTCCAGCAGTCTGAGGTAAAGCAGATATCCAGAATAGGAACATTGAAGGAAGATACAGCCGATCTTCCGACCATCACTGAGAAACTCATGGAGCTAACAGCAGACCTGAAATCGAGGATCGAGAAGAAGAGAGTCATGTTTCGCACGGTCTCGATAATAGCCATCGACACCGATCTCAAGACACAGACGAAGAGTGAGACAGTTCCTGAGACGGACAATCTGGAAGTGCTTTCGAGCACTGCAAGATCATTGCTTGAGAGATATCTTAAAGAGAATCTTGGAAGAACGCTCAGAAGAGTCGGCGTAAGAGTCTCCGGTCTAATTCCCAAGGATGAGAAGGGAGAAAAGGGTCTTGACATATACCTGAGCTAGACGGGTGCGGATAGTGTATCACGATACTCACAGGTGACTCAGTTGATAAACTCCTACAGCTTCGGAGTCATAGTGATAGACGGCAAGAGGTACACAGCCGACGTCATCATATGTCCGAACAGGGTTCATGAGGGATGGTGGAGAAAGGAGGGGCATCGTCTACACCTAGGAGACCTGCAAGAAGTACTGGACTTCAAAGACTCAATGGATTCACTGGTCATCGGGACTGGCTACTCAGGCATAATGCAAGTTCCTGATGAAGTGATTAGAGAGCTAACGACAAGGAATATCAAGGTAACAGTAGAGCCCACGAAACAGGCATGTAGCACCTTCAACGAGTTGCTCAAATCCGGCAGGAGAGTCGTGGCAGCGCTACATCTGACATGCTGAGAAACGGCCTGAATCTATTGCAAGCCCTGATGAGACTCTCCTTCCTAGTAAGTTATTTTAGGGTAGCCAGATAGATTCTGGCACATGAATGATCGAGCAACGCTTGAACGTGCCGAGAAGGACAATGTGAAGTTCGTGAGCCTACAGTTCACTGATCTACTAGGCGTCATCAAGGAGGTTATCATACCTGCAAGGCAGCTGAGGGATGCGCTGACTGACGGAGTCTGGTTCGACGGTTCCTCTATTGAGGGATTTGCGAGAATACAGGAGAGCGACCTCTACTTGAAGCCGGACGGTTCGACCTATTCACTAGTCCCATGGTTGACAGGCGATGGGAAGACCGCGAGATTAACTTGTGATATCTGTAGGCCGGATGGAAAGCCCTTCGAGGGAGATCCAAGATTCGTCCTCAAGAGGGTGTGTGAAGAAGCGGCTGAGATGGGGTTCAGGTACGATGTCGGTCCTGAACCGGAGTTCTATCTGTTCAAGAGAGACGGCTTAGGCGAGAGGTTCCTGGTTGATCGTGGCGGCTACTTTGATCTATCCTCCCATGAAGGATACAAGCTACTTGAAGAGATCAGCACAGCGCTTGAGAGTTTCGGGATAAGCACTGAAGCATCCCACCATGAGGTTGGCCACGGACAGTACGAGATCGATTTCACTTATGGACCCGCTCTGAATATCGCCGATAAGCTGCTTACGCTGAAGTATAGTGTGAAGAAGATCGCGCAGGCTCATAATCTGCAGGCAACCTTCATGCCGAAGCCAGTGATGGGAGCCGCAGGTTCTGGAATGCATATTCACCAGAGCCTATTCGATAACAGAGTCAAGAGAAACGCATTCTACGACAATAATGATAGATACAGGCTGTCGGAGATCGCCTACAGCTTCATCGCAGGTCAGATGAAATACATCAAGGAAATATGCGCGATACTATGCCCAACCGTAAACTCCTACAAGAGACTTGTCTCAGGATTTGAGGCCCCTGTCTACGTTACTTGGGCAAGCATGAACAGATCCGCTCTCATAAGAGTCCCTCAATGGTTCAATCAGAGACCGTCCTCAGCAAGGGTTGAGCTGCGATGTCCTGACCCAACCTGCAACCCCTACCTAGCGTTCGCCGTCATGCTCAAGGCAGGCCTTGAAGGCATCAAAGGCAACTTGACCCCCCCTGAACCAGTGGAGGAGAACGTCTACCAATTCGACGATGCAAGACTGACCGAGAAGAAGATCGAGGTCTTACCGACGTCACTACAGGAAGCGTTGGATCACCTGAGGAGGTCTGAGGTTGTGCGCGGTGTTCTAGGCGATCACCTATTCGAGAGATACGTTTCTGTCAAGACGAAAGAATGGAATGAATTCAAGGCATATGTGACGGCATGGGAACTTGATAGATACGTCGACATGTACTAGCTTGTGTACACCGATCCTGTTCAACCTTGGCAACTCCCCAACTTGATAGACAGCGTAGAATTTGCCCAGTATCAGACGTTGAAGACGCACTACAAATCTTCAGGTCAAATGCCAGCGATTTGAACAATGCGTGCTGGCGCATCTAAAACCTACGCCCTAAGCAACCAAGCGTGCGTAGGGTCTGAGACACCTTCACACTATCTTCTCAAGGAGAACAAGTGACAATGACATCTCGAATATCCCGGCGATATTTTCGACGGCCTCTTGACCCTGACTCTAGGCTGTCGGAAAATTCGCTTCATGCTAATCTGTGACTTGCCATTAGGATCTAAACCTTGCCTTTAACACCTAATGGAAAGCCTAGCCGATTGAAAACTACATAGAAAACTAGAATTTTCCGATACTAAGACTCTGGTGGAGCGGGTAGCTTCAAACTATTGTTTGAAACCGTCAATCAAGCAGATCTTAAGCTGAGAAAGAACTTGAAGAGAGTTGATAGTCAGTCGAAAATCAGCGCAATTTGTTTATTTGAGATGATTGAGCAGGTTGGACTCGTAGCATCATTGTTACTCGAAATGAGCTTGACATAGGGAAACATTAAATTTCTGAATGCCCAATCAACCAACGACCGATATGTCAAAAGTCTTGACGTTCACAGTCGCGTTGAGAAAGGAGCCGGGTGACGGATATTCAGCAAGGTGTGTTGAGCTGCCAGCAGCTATAAGTCAGGGCGAGACCGAGGAAGAAGCTCTCAGGAACATTAGGGAAGCCATAGAATTAGTCTTAGAGGAACTCGAAGCCCGCGCCCAAGCCCAAAAACCCGACAAGCTGGAACTGATAACTGTCACAGTCTAGGCTCCCCACCCTGTCTTGGCGAGACGTTCTAAGAGCTCTCCAGAAAGTTGGCTTCAGGCCCGTCAGGCAACGTGGAAGTCATATTCTTTTAAGCGACAACGGAAATATCGTCGTCATTCCACGTCATGATGAGATCAAACCCGGTACATTGTTAAGCATAATCGACCAAGCAAAGCTCACTAGAGAGGAGTTTCTCAAACTCATAAAATAGCATCAACGGCAAGAGTTTGAAATGGAGGAAAAATGGTTACGCTACGTCCCATCAAACAAGGTGAAAATGTGGTTAGGCTGTTGGAAAATTCGCTTCATGTTAATCTGTGACTTAAGCCATTAGGGCCTAAAAGCTTAAGCCTTTAGCACCCACACGAAAACTTAAACCTTAAAGCGTAACAGGAAATTTGAATTTTCCGACAGCCTAGGGGTAATTGGTGGACCGGGCGGGATTTGAACCCGCGACCTTCCGGTTTCTCGGCATAGCATGCGAACCGGACGTTCTTTGGCCGAGATGTATACCAAGCTGAACTACCGGCCCAAACGGATTCACCTAATCCCACATTCCACAAGGATACAATCCTGAAAGAGATAAAGTCGCTGGTGATCGCAGTTCAGCCTGCTTCTGGGTTGGGGCCAGGCTTGCAGTCTAAGAGGTTGTGGGTACATACTGCTTTTCAATATCGAGCCGCAATAGATACTATTCATGTTGTTGATGCTAAATGGGTAGACCTCATGTGATTGTAGGCGGTTTCATGAGTGTTGACGGCAAGACCGCACCTGCCAGCAGGCAGGGGAGGCTCTTCATCCCTCTTATGAGTGAAAAGTTGCTCAAGCGCCTCCATCAACTTCGAGCAGAGGTTGATGCTGTGCTGGTCGGTGTTGGCACGGTCCTCGCCGATAATCCTAAGCTGACTGTTAGAGCTGTTCAAGGGAAGAATCCTTTGAGGATAGTTCTTGATAGTTTGGCTGCCATCCCGCTGGAGTCAGAGGTTCTCAAAGCCAATGACGCGCCGACCATAATCGCGGTCTGTAAGAGTGCACCGAAGGAGCGGACTGATATGCTAGTCGAGAAGGGTGCGGAGATCATGCGTTTCGACTGCGAAAGATACGTCCCTCTTGAAGAGTTGCTTGAAAGACTTTACCGTAGAGGTGTCAGGAAGCTTCTTGTGGAGGGAGGCTCGGAAGTCAGATGGAGTTTCGTGAAGAACAGGCTGTTTGATGAGCTCTTCGTCTGGATCACGCCTTCAATATGGGGTGGTCGTGATGCGCCTTCCCTCGTCGGTGGAGAAGGCTGTCTCGAGAGCTCATGTTCACTTAAGCTTCAAATAGGAAAAGTCGAAGTTGAGGACGGCACAGTCATCCTGGAATACAAGGTTGTTAAAGATTGAGGTACTAGAGTCACGTTCGTATCTCGCCAGTCAATGGCGACGGCGAAGCTCTGCGAGTCTGGCTGCATCTCCACGGCTGCAACTGACAAGTTCCTCAACCTTCCTTAATGCCCTACCATCTTCGATGGCGTTGGAGGCAAGCTCGTACCCTTCCCGAAAGGAAGAGGCCTCGTCTGCAAGGTAGAGTATCGCTGCAGCGTTTATCGCGATGAGATCTCTTCGACTGCTCTTGTCTCTTCCTGATAGAACGTCTACAGCAACCTGAGCGTTCTGCAAATGAGTCTCCTTGGCAAGAATCTCGTCAGGGTTTCCTTTTGAGATTCCGAAGTCTTCACATTCAACCTCGTAGGTCTCGATCTTCCCGTTGGAGAAAAGTTCAGAGACAGAGGTCTTTCCTAGATTCGAGAACTCATCTATCCTTATGCTCTCGTTACTGCCGTATCCCAGGGGCACGAGCGCCCTCTCATAACCGACTCTTGAGAAGACCTCAGCCACAAGATGAGTTTGCGGTGTAGAGATGCCTCTGACTTGGCGTCTGGTTGAGAAAGGGTTCAGGGAGGTCGCTATCATCAGTCTTAAGGATCCCATCAATGGGAAGAGTACAGGCGCACAAGGTTTGTTCCTCAAGTCAACTAGAGGGCTCATCCAAGGGTAGGTTTCAGCCGAAGCCCATACCGCTGTCCCGATCTTCTCAACGCACTCCTTGACGACTCGAGGTTTCGACTCGACATTTATACCCATGTTTAATGCAAGGTCTGTTGCTCCGGTCTTTGAGCTGAAGGCTGCAGCGCCTGACTTCACAGCGACAGCTCCGGCTGATGCTGCCAAAAGGACTGCGGGAGTAGTCACATTGATAGTCTTGAGAGTGTCGCCTCCGGTTCCGCCGGCTGCTACGATAGGCTTCTTGACTGAGAAGCTGAATCTCACCTTCTTCGTCTTCTCCATGGCTGAGTGCATGCCGGCGAGCTCTTCGACGGTCGGGGTCTTTGAGCTGAGGCCTCCGAAGAAGCCGGCCATCACCAAGGGCACCTCTGGATCCTTCCTCTCAAGGAGTTTCAGGATTCTGACGGTTGCTTCCTCAGCCTCATCGAAGGTTAGGTCTCTCATTTTGGTTAACTTCTCTAGTACTGGGGCCCACCAGGAATACTTGGCTGGATAATGGGGCTTCTCTGAGGATATGGCCGGTCGTCGACGTCCCGTCTCTGGTCACCTTTCCTGCTGCTCTGCATCCGCCGCCGGGCCTATTATTTCTTACTCGAGAGCCTGTACCTACTCACATATGGGTAGAAAACTTCAGACCGAACTGCAGACCAGATTCAGGAGTGAACACCAAAGCATTAAAGTCCATTCCACACCAAGATGTCAGGCGTGAGTTCCTTGCCTGTCGTCTCCATAGTCCAGGGTGAAGAACCCTCCAGAGCAGTACCCAAAGCCATAGACCTGATCGGAGGCCCAACAAGGTTCTTCAGCGAACAAGATTTCGTCTTCATAAAGCCTAATGTCTGCGGCGGCGTTCCTGGTAAACGTGGAACATTCACCAGCCTTGAGTTGTTATCTGCAATAGTGTCGGTGCTGAAGTCAAGAGTGAAACGAGTGGCTATAGGTGAAGCAGACTCCTCCATGTATCTGGCGGAGAGGATGTTGAAGGAGAACGGGATCATCGATTCTGCCAGCAGAATGGGAGTCGATATCGTAGACCTGAGCAAAGGAGACATGGTGGAGGTAGCGGTGTCGAACGGCTGTGCGCTTGACTCAATAAGGGTCAGCCGCACACTGAGAGAAGCCACCAAGATAATCTCTGCACCGGTAGCCAAGACACATATTACAACAGATGTGACTCTCAGCATCAAGAATATGTTTGGGGTATTGCCTGAGAGGAAGAAGGGCAGGCTCCACTCAAGGATCGACAAGATCCTAGTCGATATCGCAAAGACCTTCCCTCCCACACTGTCGTGGACGGGGTGACGGCCCTCGAGGGCATGGGGCCATTCCACGGAGACCCCGTGAATCTGGGACTCGTTGTTGTGGGCGACAACGCTGCGGCAGCCGACGCCGTCATGTCTAGCATAATGGGGTATGACCCAAAGAAGATAAAGCACCTCAAATTAGCATCAGCGAAAGGCGTAGGGCCGATCAACCTGGATGAGATAGAGGTCGTGGGAGAACGGATAGAGGACGTGAGAAGGAAGTTCAAGAAGGCTCCAAGAGAACCGTTCACAAGGCCTATATCCAGAATCCCGGGGCTTGGCCATCTCTTCTGTCACCTAACCTATGAATCTGCGGTCAGAGCTTGGAAGAGGAAGGCCATAGCCAAGTAGACTACAGCTGCGATCAGCGATCAAAGTTACCCCATCACAGAACCCGCCTGCCAGCTCATAGGTACTCTTCCGCAAAGCGTAAGGGCTGATTTGTACAGGTTCAGGTTATGGCCTCCACTTGGATCATGGAAAAAATGACATGGAAGGAGGTTGAGCAAAGGTTCAACCAAACCAAGACGGTCCTCATACCTTTCGGTTCGACTGAGGAGCATGGGCATCACCTCCCGTTATCCACAGACTGCAAGATATCGTACGAGGTGGCTAAGCTCGTTAGCGAGAAGACATCGGCTCTGGTTACGCCACCTGTATGCTACGGGGTTTGCAGGCGAGGCTCAACTTTTCCTGGAACGATAACGATCAGCTTTGAAACAATGAAATCCTTAGCTACCGA
>JAWCLX010000001.1:56008-67350 GCA_038850385.1 Bathyarchaeia archaeon
CTTGTTACCTGGACACCTAGGATCAGCGCAGCTCGTCAGTCTGGAGCTCTCAGCCCAAGAACTTCTGAGGAGGTACCAAGACATCAAGCTCGCGATCGTCAGGTTACCTGAGATATTGAAGAAGCTGCCGGCGGGCATCGTGGATGAACCGTTCGGCCATGCTGGGGAGGTTGAGACCTCCATAATGATGGCCTTGTTTCCTGAAGATGTCAGGATGCACGAGATGGGGCGAGAGATCCCCGTTTTCCCCTCTCACCTAGTCCTGCGAGATTCAAGATCGGTAATGAAAACTGGAATCATAGGCGACGCCACAAAGGCAAGTCGCAGAAAGGGTGAGATGATACTCCATCTTCTTGTAGACGAGATCGCGAACCTCATCTATCAGCTTGAAGGTCACATACCTTCTAAGAATACTCGAGGGGTTTCCAGCGATGAAGCTCATAAGTTACAGGATGAGACGATCGATAGTTGATAGGATAGTCCGTGGCGACTTAGATTCCGCCCTTGAATTGCTGAGCACTGAATACGGCGTAGCCCCGCCGTCCTTCAGGGTTGGTACAGTTAAAGGTCACAGAAATGTGGCTGCCTGCTATCAGGAGAGGCAAGGGACTATCATATTCTCCAGTAGGGAGATCCTGAGAGATCCGTCGGTTGTTCTACACGAGTTCTACCATCACTTGATCGCATCGAAAACGTTGAAGGGGGGAGGAAACGACAAGAATGCTGAACGGTTTGCCAGGCAGTTCCTCTCCGCTTCCTCTGGACTAGAATAGGTTGCCGGTATTCCTACACTCTCGCAGCATCAGCAGTCTTATCCAGCAGCGTGAGCACTGCCATAGAGTCTTCGTCAGGCCAGTTTATGAACTCGACAAGTATCCCGCCGAAGGTCTTTGGGTGGATAAAGAAGCATCTGCTGTCCCTGCTCACCACCTTAAACCCTCTCTCCTCGCATCTCTTTGCCCAGTAGTCTAGGTCATCAACCTCAAAACAGAAGTGATGTATCCCTTCGCCGTGCTGTTCGATGTATCTCTCAATAGTCTCGTTGCCGTGTGGATAGACCATCTCCAAGTAGGCGTTACCGACTGGAAGGAAGGTGACGTCGACACCTTGATCCCTGTTATACCAGGTGCGTTCAGTCAATCCTACAAACTCGGTCAACAGGTTCTTTATCGCATGCGTCCTCACTACTATTCCAACATGGTGGAACCTGATCCTTCTTTTCGTCTCTTCACTCATCTTGCCCACTCCTTCCTATTCTTGGATCTTCAGTATCTCAACGAGTTTGTTATCCCTCCATCTGATCAGTTCCTGGAGGGTCTTCTCCTTGACCGTGGGCAGCTGCTCGACGCCTTCGATGGCTTTCTTTGCTGCATGGTATGGTATGAGTTTCCAGTCCTCCATGGTCTTCCAGTACTCGTTGAAACCATGCTGGATCGTGTCTATATGGTACCTTAAGCCGCCAGGGCCGCCGCCGAGGTGGAGTGTCAGGAAAGGCCCCATTATAGCCCATCTTGCCCCTGGCCCAGCCCTGACAGCCCTGTCAACATCCTCCACAGATGCAACACCATTATCTACCAGACTCAACGCCTCACGCCATAATGCGGCCTGTAGCCTATTCCCTATGAAACCAGGAACCTCTTTCTTAACGATGACGGGCGTCTTGCCCAGTCTCTCCATCAGGCCGTACGTAGTCTGGACAGTCTCTTGAGAGGTCTTTTCTCCCGGTACAAGCTCGACCAGCCGCAGCAGCAACGGCGGATTCCACGGGTGAGCGACTATGCACCTCTCAGGCTTCCCGGTTGCCTTCTGGATCTCCGTCATCAAAAGGCCTGATGAGCTCGTCGCAATTACGGCTGAATCGTTTACTCTGTCTACCTCTGAGAAGATCCTCTTCTTCACTTCGTAGCTCTCGAATGCAGACTCCTGAACGTAGTCAGCCTCCCGAACACACTCAGACATCCCAGACGTCACCTTTATCCTGTCCAAGGCTGACTCCGCATCCCTGTCGGTGATCAAACTCTTTTCAGCAAGGAAACCTAAACTCGCCTTTATCCTTTCCATCGCGCTCCTCAGCAGATCAGTACTCATATCATACACTGAGACGTCATAGCCTTTCATTGCGAAGAGAGTTGCCCAGCTGTGACCGATCGTCCCAACCCCGACACAGGCGATACTCTTCACACTCAACACTACCGCCTGCCCATACTACGAATAGAATCAGTATATGAATTGTGATGTTGAATCCGATCCCTCGCGTTCAAGAGATCGTACAGCAGAGAATAAATACGTATAGTGTAGTTTCAACTTAGGAATCATGAAGATGGATAATAAGAGTTCAATTCTAAAGGCTGCAAGACTCTCGGTGACTGTGGGCGCGATAGTAATGATAGTCCTGGGTTTACTCAGTATTCTTGGGAGGGCCCTGTCACTACCATTCTATCCGGCAGCAGATATTTCAGCGATGGCTTATGTCCTAGTCTCCCTAATCGGAGGCGTAGCAGCCTTGATCCTCAGCCCGAAGACAGGGATCCTGCAATGGACCCTGGTCCTGATTGTGATAGGGATAGTTGGCGGCGGCCTCGGCGGCCTACTCGTTTTGATCGGAGGAGTCGCAGCTCTTATTGCAAAGCTTACCTGAGTGAAGGGGCTTCGTCGGCATCGTCAAACTCTGATGCCGACTCGGCCTCAGCTCCCTGCTCACCTTTCCTCGATCTGAGATAGATCATCACAAACAGGGTAGCCAAGACAGCTACAAGGGCGATTGGGATGTAGCCTGAAGGATCCCATAATGAGTAGCTCTGCATCCCGGATCTGGCGATGTTCCCGCCTCTGTCCACAGCCACGATCTCATACTTCACAGTTGAGCCTGGGGGTTGACCTGGAATTGTTCCAGTCCAAGTGCCGTTCCAGTCTGAGCCCGAAGTGAGTTGCATACTCCTCAAGGTCCAGTCGCCGTTGTTCACCGAGTAGTTCACTGCTACCCTGCCCAGACCGGTCTGGAGATCCGTAACGTTGACGGTTAACTCCACAGACTCCTGTGAGGTCGGAGTCATAGGGTTTCTCAGGACTCCTGATATCGTGGGCAAGTCCTCATCCTGCGGGATCAATGCGCCGAGCTGCCGGGCCTGTTCAACGGCTCTGCGGATAAGTGAGAGACTCATCTCCAGGCTGCCCTCATCCCCTGACGAGAAGTATTCCTTAAGCTCCTTTACACTGTCAAGATTGAGCCTCACTACTTCGATGAAGCTACGGTGATATCGCTCCCACTTGGGTGGAGGGATTAAGGCTTCAGCCCTACCTGCGACCTCCCGGAATCTTAGACTTAGAGCCTCCACCTGAATGACAGCATCCTGAGGCGAGATCTTCTCCTCAGCGTAGTTCATGTGAATATTGTTCAGCCTCTCGTTCAGGCCGTCTAGGCTTCGAAGGATTGATTCAACCTGGTTCCTGTAGTCATTCCAAGGAGCTGCCGACATGTATACGGTCTGAGAGAATCCAGCTAGGAGGATTATCAAGATGCCGCAGAGTCCTCTTAACAGGCGCCTTCTGCTTCTCCCATAACACAATATTCAATCGACCGGAGGTAGAGTAATGCGGATCGACTACTAAAGTCTGTCAGAGCTGGAAAGCCAGTACCGTCGGAGGCGAGGCAGCCCCGCCGGTCCATCAAAACCGATATTAGCCTATCCTAGGTATAGGATACAAATCCCTCAAGAGATCAGCCTCCTGCCCTGTCGGTGTGTAGAATGGTCGACGGCTCAGTACCATTCAAGAAGATACTGGTCCCAACAGACGGCCTTGCCCATTCAATCAAAGCCTGCCAGTACGCGGTCAGCCTAGCCAAGATCACCGGAGCTGAAGTTATAGGAGTCCATGTCCTCCCGAACCAAGTTTCAAGGATATTTGAGGAGAGGAGACATACTGGAGAGATCTCACATGACTTCACCGGCCAATACCGAAAGGAAGGTGAAGAGTACCTTAGACAGGTTGAGAGACTCTGTTCGAAAGAGATGGTCAGGTCCCGAACTATGCTATTGGAAGGTTACCCCCCTGAAGAGATACTGAGGCTAGCTCATAAGGAGAATGTGGACCTCATCGTTCTGGGTGTGCGCAGGCGAAGCACCTTCGAGAGGCATTTCGGGATAAGCACCTCAGACAAGATAATCCTCAACGCATCCTGTCCAGTAACAGTCATAAATACGCCATGGTGACCACTGGCTAGGAAGGAGCACGGGCAGGATCTCGGATACTCTCAACTCTTAAATGTGACCCACCGGTATCGACGGGTGAGGCAGGATCTTGGATCAGTGTGAGAGTTGCGCTCAGAAACTTGAGAAGCTTGAGGAATGCCCCTACTGCAAGAAACATCTCTGTCCCAGTTGCTATGTGCAACATATGAACTGGGAGAAGCAACATCAAGACTGGAGCCTCTACCAGACCTCAGCTGGAGGAGGGCTGCATCCTGAAACCAGAGGGATGATGTCCTACGGTCCTGTCTATCAGACTGAACAGGAAAGGCGGAGATACAGGAGACGGAGGCCCCGCTAGTGCGGCGGCCGACTACCCCCAGCAAGGCTGGAGCCCAATATCGCAATGCTCAAAACAGGATCCATGCTACAACAATGGGCAAGCCAACTTGGATGGGGCTGGTCACAGCTGGCAACTATAGCTATAATAGCTGACAAACATCTCGCGGCAGGGTTCAGGCTTGCAGGTGTTGAGTCCTATCCGGTCAAGAACGTGGAGGAGGCGAGGGAGCTACTTCTGAAGCTTGCCTCTGAAGGAGAGCATGACGTAGTGATTCTGACAGAGAGACTTTCAGAGGAACTACGCAGAGAGAGGCTGAAGATCCTGTCGATGAGCCGGGGTAAGCCGGTTCTCGCAGTCATCCCTGACTTCCAAGGTCCGAGAGGCAAGAGGAGACGTGAGCTCCACGAACTGGTAAGTGAATCCGTTGGAGCAGAGCTGAAGTTTGAGGGTTAGAATTTGTCCATAGAGATAGAAGAACTCACCAAGTTAGTTGAGGAGGAGAAGGCTGCTGAAGAAAGGGTCAAGATAGCACGTGGTAAGGCAGAGGAGATTGTGGAGAGGGCAAGGGAGCATGCGCGCAAGAGACTGCAGCAGGCCGAAGCATCCCTTTCAACATCAGAATATCACGTGGATAGCGACAAAGATCTCGAGAAGATGAAGAGCGAGATCACACGAGCACACCAGGACAGGGTCAACTCGTTGAATAGGCTGGCTGAAAGAAACTTTGAACGGGCCGTCCAGATGATAGTCGAGAAGGTTTGGAGGTGAAAATTTGGGAATCACAGAGATGAGGTCTCAGATAGAGAAGGAGACAGAGAGAGAGGTTCAAGAGATTATTCAGAAGGCAGAGGCTGAGGCAAAGACCATTATTGAGGAGGCAGAGAGGAAGGCTGAAGAGCTTCTCAGGGATGAAAAGAAGAGAAGGACCACCGAACTCCTCGCAAGAAGGCGGGCTGAGATTGCAATTCTGAGGATGAATCAGAGGACGGAATTGATGAAGGTTAAGGCTCAGTGGCTGGAACGCGCCTTTGAAGAAGCGGAAAGGAGGCTCGCTGAAAAGGCCAGAGAGACAAATTCAGATTCATTCAGGCGATTCATCACAGGTTTGATTGTTGAGGGGGCAGCCAAGATTAAAGGCTCAAAGATCTTCATCCAGTCGGACGGTGTGACGGCCGGTTTTCTGAAGAAGAACAAAAGATCGATCGAGGAGGCGGTCTCGAATGTCAAGCAAGAGAATGTTGAGATCCATCTTGAAACCGTTCCAGACATGCCTGTAGGCGTGATCATTCGTTCCGCAGATAAGAGACAATACTTCAACAACACACTAGAGGCTCGACTATCAGAGACGAGAAAGAGTCTGAGTGGAGAGATCTACAGTCTCCTCTTCAAGGAGGCCTCGTAGTTTGGTCGAGTTAAGGACCGGGGAAGTCAGATGGATCAGCGGCTCTGTCGTAGTAGGGTCCGGAATCAAAGACATAGAGATGGGAGAGATCGTTGAGGTTGGGAAGGATAGACTCGTGGGAGAGGTCATAAGGGTCGGGGCTGAAGAGTTCACCGCCCAACTATACGAGAATACGACCGGCTTGAAGCCGGGTGAGGAGATCGTTGGAGTCGGCAAGCGTTTGGTCGCCGAGTTAGGCGTCGGCCTCCTGAGCAACATACTAGACGGCGTAGGAAGAGCACTTGACAGGATCAAGCTTCAAACAGGACCTTTCATCGCAAGAGGCGTCAGGGTGAACACGCTCCCCCGTGAAAAGAAGTGGAACTTCAAACCCTTGATGAAGAAGGGTGAGGATGCAGGACCAGGCGACATCATCGGGACTGTTCAAGAGATGCCTGTGCTCGTCCATAAGGTGATGGTCCCCCCAAACTTGAGCGGCAGGATCACCCAGATCTCAGAGGGGGACTTCACCGTCGAGGAGCCTGTAGCAACACTGGAAAGAGACGGAAAGAAAGAATATGTTAGGTTGATGCAGGAGTGGCCGATCAGGATTCCGAGGCCGTTCGCTCCAGGCGGAAGACTCCCGTTAGATGAGCCGCTTGTGACCGGACAGCGCGTCATAGACACCTTCTTCCCCATACCGAAAGGGGGCACAGCGAGTATACCAGGAGGGTTCGGAACCGGAAAAACCGTGATGCTACACCAACTCGCCAAGTGGTGCGCTGCGCAGGTGATAGTCTATGTCGGCTGCGGCGAGAGGGGTAACGAGATGTGTGAGGTCCTCACAGACTTTCCGGAACTGATTGATCCCAGAACCAAGAGGCCCCTCATGGAAAGAACCATCCTGATAGCTAATACAAGCAACATGCCGGTGGCTGCGAGGGAGGCCAGCATCTACTTAGGAGTGACGATGGGAGAGTACTACAGGGACCAAGGCTACGACGTCGCCATGATGGCTGACTCAACATCCCGGTGGGCTGAAGCACTAAGAGAGATCTCAGGCAGACTGGAGGAGATGCCTGCTGAAGGCGGATATCCAGCATATCTTCCTGACAGGGTGGCTGAGTTCTATGAGAGAGCTGGAAGAGTGAGGGCTCTAGGCAGCCCGGAGAGGCAGGGATCAGTCACTATAATAGGTGCTGTCTCGCCGCCTGGCGGAGACTTCAACGAGCCGGTCACGATCCACACATTAAGATTCACAGGTGTCTTCTGGGCCCTCGACAGGGACCTGGCCTACAGCAGACATTTCCCAGCGATCCACTGGCTGAAGAGCTACAGCCTATACGTAGACCGCCTACTGACCTCATGGGCTCAAAGCTACAGTCAGTATGCTGACAGGATAGCTGAGTACTGGAAGGGCAGACTCGAGGCGGATTTCAGTCAGCTTAGGAGAAAGGCGCTTAAGATCCTCAGCGAATCCGCTGAGATTGAGTCGATCTCTAGGATAATGGGTGAACGTGCACTCCCAGACGACCAAAGGCTCATCCTACTCGAATCCGAGCTTATAAAGGAGGCTTTCCTGAGGCAGTTCGCCTACCATGAAGTAGACGCCTTCTGCGAGATGGAGAAGCAAGTAGCGATGCTCCAGATACTCCTCGAATTCTACGATAAGGCCAGCCACCTCGTGCAGAGAGGGATACCTGTAGAGAGGATCAAGTCCATGCCCCAGATCTCCAAACTTGAGAGAGCCAAGGAGGACAAGAGCGGCATCCAAAGTCTACAGAGACTCTCAGAAGAGATCGAGGGTGAAATGGCCAAGATAAGGCAGGAGTACAACCTAGTCTAGTAGGTGAGAGTGATGGAGGCTATGCTCTCGAAGACCCATGGTCTGGTCCGCAGAGGACTGCAGGAGATCAGAGGATCACTGGTTATGATAGACAACGTTGAGAACGTAGGCTACGATGAGCTGGTCACCATCAGAGCTCCTGACGGAGGAGAAAGGATGGGCAGAGTCTTGGAGGTTGGTCGAGGCAAGGCCGTCATCCAGATATTCGGGGGCGAGATGGGGATGCAAGCCGACTCAGTAGTGAGCTTCACAGGATCAGCCTTCAAGATTCCACTCTCAGACGAGATCCTCGGCAGGATCTTCAACGGCATCTTCGAGCCGATAGACGGCTCCCCACCAATAGTCTCCAGTGAGCAGGAGGACATAAACGGCAGCCCAATAAACCCGAGGGCGAGGATCTACCCTAACAACTTCATCCAGACCGGAGTCTCCGCAATAGACGGCATGCTCTCCCTGGTGCGAGGTCAGAAGCTCCCGATATTCTCTGAGAGTGGTCTGCCCCATAACAGGTTGATCGCCCAGATCTCAAGACAGGCATCCGTCCTCTGTGAGAAGGAAGAGTTCGCCCTCGTCTTCTCAGCCATGGGGCTGAGACACGACGAGGCTCAGTATTTCATAGATGAGTTCCGACGTTCAGGAGCACTCGAACGCTCCGTCATCATCCTGAATCTGGCCGACGACCCTGCCATAGAGAGACTCTTCACTCCACGCATAGCGTTGACAGTCGCTGAGTACATAGCCTTCAAGCTCGGCATGCATGTCCTCGTGATACTCAGCGACATGACCAACTACGCTGAGGTCCTCAGAGAACTGAGCGCCGCGAGGGAGGAGGTGCCTAGCAGGAAAGGCTACCCAGGCTACCTTTACAGTGACCTAGCCTCGATATATGAGAGGGCCGGGATTATAGAGGGGCTCCCAGGATCACTCACCCAGATGCCTATCCTGACTATGCCAGGCGGGGACATTCAGCATCCGATCCCGGACTTGAGCGGATATATTACAGAAGGGCAGATCTTCCTGGACAGAGAACTGTACATGAAGGGAATATACCCACCAATAAACGTTCTACCCTCACTGTCGAGGTTGATGAGGAAAGGCATAGGGAAAGGGAAGACGAGGGAGGACCATGGGGACGTGGCTGACCAGCTTTATGGGGCCTACTCAAGAGGCAGGCAGGCCCGTGACCTATCAAGAATAGTCGGCGAGGTCGGCCTGAGTGAAGACGAGAAGCTCTACCTTAAGTTTGCAGAACGTTTCGAGACGCAGTTCATCAGTCAAGGCGAGTACGAGAACAGGACTATAGAGAGAACCCTTGATATCGCGTGGGAGCTGCTCTCAATACTGCCTGAGAAGGCGCTCACAAGGATCCGTGAAGAGTACATAGCCAAGTACTATCTGAGGCCCCCGGCTAAGCTGAGATAGCGGCAGGTCTGAGCTGTGAGCGCTCCTGGAAGGGCTGCTGTATCAAGGGGTGTCCTGCTCAGGCTCAGGGAACAGCTTGAGTTCACAAAGAAGGGCCAAGAACTCCTGAAGATGAAGAGGGACCACCTCGCATCCGAGACTAACAAGCTACTGTCCAAGGTCGCAGCGCGGCAGAGGCTTGACAGCAAACTGATGGAGGCTTATGAGAGCCTCAAAGCAGCCTACCTCACCCTCGGATACTCAGGCCTAGAGTCCCAAGCCTCAACAGTGGAGAAGATGGATGTCAGGGTCAGGCCTGAGAGCATAATGGGCGTGATAGTTCCCGAGGCTGTGATCGAGAGAGAGGCCAAGACGAGCTCGGTCTCCAGTCCCTGCGCCTACAAGGCAGCCTCAGAACTTACCGGCTTGATGAAGGAGCTGATTGAGCTGGCTGAGGCTGAATCCAGGATCGAGAGCATAGCCTACGAGTTGATGATGACTAATCGTAAGGTGAATGCTCTGGATAGAGTCCTGATACCGGGGCTTATGGAGCTCATCAGGTATGTTGAGGGCAGATTGGAGGAGGAGTCTCTTGAGGAGTTCTTCAGAGCGAAGCGGGTGAAACAGGTCATCAGGGGTTCTGAATGAGCTCACCATCCATAATCTATCTTGTAACTAGGACTCATGGCAGGCGAACCCACCTACTGTCTGATGAGAGCCTTAAGGCGATCTCCAGGTCAAGGAGTCTTTCTGAAATAGTCGATCACCTGCTTAAGAGTGACTACGCCGTCAAGGTCAGTAAGATCCCGAGTGAGGAGCTTGATTCAGTAAGGCTAGAGAAGATCTTTTCTGAGTCACTTGTCGAGAGACTATTCACTGTGACAAAGGATGCCAGGGGAAAAGCCAAGGAGTTTCTCGAGGCTTACTCCACTAGGATCGAGGTGGAGAACCTCAAGAGGGTTCTTAGAGCTAAACACGCTCAAGAGAGGATCGAGGAAGACGACCTGATACCCCTCAGGAGGGAGTACACACTAGTAAACTTTCAAGCCTTAACGAAGGCTGAGAACGTTGAGGAGGCCGTCTCACTCCTCCGCGAGACTGTCTACGCATCAATAACTGACAGGTTAGACTCTTACCGACGTCTCGGTTCATCGATAGTCCTTGAATCATACCTCGACAAGGTGTACTTCAACCGGCTCTGGGAGGGGGTGGAGAGACTGCCTGGCGCCGAGGGTGTGAGAAGGCTTGTGGGTGGGGAGGTTGACCTTCAGAATATTCTCCTGGCCTTCACATTGAAGACGAGGGGGATCCCTAGCAGACTTGCTGAGGAGATGGCTGTTCCAATCTTCTACAGACTCAGCAGAAACGTCTTGAAGAGCCTCTTACAGAAGGAGCTTACGGACGCCATTGAAGCTCTATCCGGGACAGTCTACAGTCCTGTTGCACATGAGCTTCTCAAGTCTAAGGAGCCGACTAGCAATATTGAGACGATAGTCTCGAAGTATCTCTACAATGAGGCCTCATCTGCTCTTAATGACATGTTCCTGCAGCTTGGGTATGTCATAGCCTA
Organism: Bathyarchaeia archaeon; assembly: GCA_038850385.1. Classification (GTDB taxonomy): domain Archaea; phylum Thermoproteota; class Bathyarchaeia; order 40CM-2-53-6; family RBG-13-38-9; genus JAGTQV01. The sequence goes on from JAWCLX010000001.1 coordinate 66,737, forward strand.
CATGCTCCTATGTGAGAGAGAGGCAAGGAGCTTGGCCACTATAACGACCGCGCTAGACCTTGGAGTTCCTGAAGCCTCCCTGCAAGAGAGGCTGCTTTTCTGAGGGCACACACTCCAAATGCGAGGCTGACAGGGCTGGACTGAGCTATATCTTCCCCAGTATCATTATCGCTACGACGAGGCCGTAGATCGCGAGCCCTTCGCCCAAACCCGCAAAGATCAGCACCCAAGTCGTCAACTCAGGCCTCTCGACTGTCGCCGCCATACCTGCTGAGGTCGAGCCGAAGATAGCGATTCCAGCCCCCAACCCGGACAGGCCCACAGCCAGCGCAGCAGCAATCAATCCTAGACCTGGAGTCTCCTTCGGAGCCTCCGCAGGGAGCTCGCCTGATGTTGCAGCTACCTGGAAGGCTAACACCAGCAACGCTATCACGAATGGAATCATAAGCGCAGCGTTTCTTCTTGTCAGGATTCTCTCGGACCCTCCCTTGAACATCTTCGAATCACAGCCGGAATGGATGAAGTTTGCCTCTGAATATTTAATGCTTACGTAAATGCTGCTGTGACGAGATCTCCACCCCGTCGCAAAGGATCTATCTGATCTGGCAAGGTCT
>JAWCLX010000001.1:67360-68741 GCA_038850385.1 Bathyarchaeia archaeon
AGTGGCTCGCTGGTCCTCAGGTCGGTAGGTGCAGTAGGGCTCTTCAGCGAAGGCGTCACCATAGGTTACGTATGCTCGCGCCCTGCAGCCTCCGCAGACCTCACGGAAGGAGCATAGCTGACACTTACCCTTCAAGAGTCTTCTGTCCCTGAGTTGATCGAATAGGGGTGAAGAGCTGTAGATCTCGATGAAACTCTTCTCTCTTATGTTTCCGGCTGGGATGGGGAGGTAGCCGCAGCCGTACACGTCTCCCACATGAGATACAAAGCAGAATCCGTTCCCTGCCATGCAGCCTCTACTGATACGAGTCTGAGCTGCGCCCCCCACGGATTGCAGTAGGAGGCGATTGTAATGCGGCGCACAAGTCACTTTGACCGGAATCTCAGATCTCAGAGAGAGGTCATGGATGAACTTGAGGACGTCCTCATACTCTGCAGGCGAGATCTCCATATCATGGCTTGCTCTGCCTGTGGGAACTAGCATGAATATGTCCCAGCTCTCGGCGCCGAGATCGTCTACTAGGGAGTATATTTTGCCGAGGTCGCGGAGATTATGCTTGGTAACGGTGGTCAATATCCTGAATGGAAGTCCCTGAGCCCTTATCGATTCTGTGCTTCTCAGAGCCATGTCGAAGGCTCCCTCAACGCCTCTGAACTCATCATGGATCTTAGGAGTGGAACCGTCGATGCTGAGTGAAACCATCCTCACACCGGATGAGGCCAAGGTTGAAGCGGTCTTCGAATCGATGTTGCCGTTGAGCGCCATCACAACCCTCAACCCCTTTCCATCCGCATATCGGGACACTTCGTAGATGTCGCTCCTGAGTAGGGGGTCGCCGCCTGTTATGATCAAGGTCGGCTTAGCCATGCTTGCGATATCGTCAATGAATCTCTTGACCTCTGGTGTGGTGAGCTGATTCGAATCAGGATTGAACTGCGCCTCCGCCCGGCAGTGTCTGCAGACGAATCTGCAAGCCTTAGTCGACTCCCATGCCACTAGGACCGGCCCAGTTTTGTTCATGTCTAGCGGTCTCCCTCCAAGCCACCTAGAGTTGCTACTTGGAACTATTAGCCGTCACGAATTAAGCAATCAGTATTGGCTTATCTTCCTTAGCGCGGTTGATCCTGACAGGAGTATCTAGTATGTGTCGAGGAAGCGGAGGCAAGAAAAAGGGGATTAGAGGGGGGCTATCTTACCCTTCTCTACAGGGTGGTCGTTGGATAGTACTTCTTGATCTCTCTCCAAGCCTCTATCTGTTTTTCTCTGCCTAGGCGTTCAGTCGCCTCTTCCCACTGCTGCTCTGTGGTCTCCAGCGCCTTCACTGTATCTATTGAACCTGTCATGGCAGCATGGAGGTTCTTGCTCAATGTTACATTGTACT
>JAWCLX010000002.1:0-1240 GCA_038850385.1 Bathyarchaeia archaeon
TTACCTGACAGGCCTCAACTTCATCAAGCTCAAAACCACTAAGGAAAGATTCGAGCCTACGACATCCGAATACGTGAGGGACTTGGTCAGAAAGAAACTGGTTGGAACTGAGGTCGTCATCGAATCGCCTAACGAGATAGCTCTCCAAGTACTCGTAAGTTACCCGGAGCTCTCAGTCGAGAATGCCTTAAGAAGAATGGTTATGATAACGCTGTCCATGTTAAGAGATGCCATCTCAGCCCTCATACAGAGGAATAGTTCTCTCGTTGACGAGGTGCTGAGGATGGATGATGAGGTCGACAGGTTCAGCTTCTACGTTGTACGACAGCTGAAGACTGCTGCACAAGACACGTCTGTCATCTCTCAGATTGGACTCGGATCAGGTAGAGACATAATCGGATACAGACTTGTGACCAAGAGTGTTGAGAGGGCCGCCGACCACGCCGTCAAGATCGGCAACCTCTCTCCCGCAGACTGCTTGAAAGGATCGCTACGCTCGGAGAATTTGCCGCCAAGGTCTTCGAGGATGCTATGCTTTCACTCTACAGGCGCAGCTACACGGCTGCAGAAAATGTTCTTGAACGGATGGATCAACTCGAAACATCAGAACGCGAAACAATCATGGAGATAAGCAGGCAGAGGATTGAACCTGTAGAGATGACTGCCCTGCGTATGTTGCTCGAGAGCATCAGAAGGATAGGTGAATATGGGAGCGATGTTGCTGAGGTTGTCCTTAACCTTACAGCTTTCGAGACGCCTAAGCCTAGAGGTTCACAGTGACAGATCTCACTGTGCTTTCAGGCCAGTTCAACCTCAAGGTCTGTCGGCTGCTCAATATTCCGGAAGACTTCCTTAGCCTTCACCTCTACCAGTACCCTTGCTTCTTCAAGTATGATCTTTGCTTCCTCTGTAAGGTTTGATGCCGATTCATGCGTGTACTCTACTCTTCCAGCCGCCTTGACCAAGTCCTCAAGTTCAGAAGCTACCTCCCCTAGCTGACGAGATACTGAAGGTAGGATCCCAGCTAGCTTACCTTTGACTTCATTGACGAGGCTGACCGGGATGACTATCGATGATGTGAGGTCTGTGAACATCTCGACGGTCTCAAGTCTGAGTATGACCTGCTCGAGGGCGAGTTTACAGTGGAAGACGATCTTGAAGATAGTCCTGATCTCATGGGAGGCTTCGGCGTATATCTTCGCCCTGCTTTGGTCTCCGGTTTTTTGAGCGTCTATGCATC
>JAWCLX010000002.1:1250-14891 GCA_038850385.1 Bathyarchaeia archaeon
CTGTTGAGTAGTTCTCTGTCGCGCTTTCTAATCCGAAGGATGAGGAGCTCGAGTTTGCCCTTTAGAACTCTTAGACGGTAGATGCAGAGGACGATCCTCTTCTTTATGGGTTTTGATCCAAATATCCTTGTTCTGAGGCGGGAGAGGAGAGGTTTCCTCTCTTCCCCGTCACATTCTCGAAGTATCTCCTCTAGCAAGGGCCCTCGTCCGAATTGTGGAGAATGACAGTATAAGTCATACTGGTAAGGAAATTGTTGTGAAAGCTTCAGACAAACAATGGAAAGAGATGACTAGGCAAGGACCTTGGGCAGCGCCCTTAACCCTGCATCCAGCATCTCTTCCGTAGCTGAGAAATCCTTGAGAGTCTTGGCGTAGTATTCCTCATAGACTTTCAGGTCCAGTAGGCCGTGACCACTATAGTTGAAGAGTATGGTCTTCTCTTCACCGGTCTTCTTGGCTTCAAGCGCTAGATCCACCACCGCCTTTATGGCATGAGCCGTCTCCGGGGCTGCTATGAAACCTTCTGTCTTCGCGAAGAGATCAGCTGCAGCCATAACCTCGTTTTGGTTGTAAGCACGGCTTTCCATGACGCCTTTGTTTATCAAGAAGCACATGCTCGGGGCCTTTCCATGGTATCTCAGTCCTGCAGCGTGTATCGGGGGGCACTGGAATGTGTGGCCGACAGTGTACATCTTGACTACAGGGGCTATCTCAGCAGTGTCACCGTAGTCGAATGCATAGACACCCTTGGTTGTGGAGGGGACGGCTGTCGGTTCAACGGCGATGAATCTTGTGTCCATGTTCTTCTTCAGTTTGTCTCTGATGAATGGGTAGCTCAGTCCTGCATAGTTGCTTCCGCCTCCTATGCAGCCTACTACGATATCGGGATATGCGTCAAGACTTTCCATCTGCGCTTTTGCTTCGAGGCCGATTATCGTTTGATGGAGTAACACGAAGTCAAGTACGCTTCCAAGGGAGTACTTGGTCTTCTCATGTTTCATGCAATCTTCCACTGCTTCACTGATAGCTATCCCTAAGCTCCCTGGGTGGTTTTTGTCTTTCTTCAGAAGCTTCTTTCCGAATTCCGTGTTCTCACTCGGTGACGGGAACACTTCCGCGCCGAATGTCTCCATAATAGTCTTTCGGCCAGGCTTGGTCAGGTAGCTGCTCCTCGTCATGTAGACTGTGCAGTCTATCTTGAAGAGGGCGCAGGCTAGAGCGAGTGCTGAGCCCCACTGTCCTGCTCCAGTCTCAGTTGTTATTCTCTCGATCCCTTCCTGCATGTTGTAGTAGGCTTGGGGTATCGCTGTATTTGGCTTGTGGCTTCCCACTGGGTTGACGTCTTCCCTCTTGAAATAGATCCTTGCTGGCGTTCCAAGGTTCTTCTCGAGTCTTGTTGCCCGCTGTAGTGGGGTAGGCCTCCCTATTGCCAGGTATGCTTCAAGAACATCCTCAGGGATGTCTATCTCGATCTGTAGCGAGGCGGCCTGCGCAAGACATTCCTTAGGGAACAGTCTTGACAGGAGGCCCATCAGTTCTGGGGCAGGAGGAGGCTTGAACGTCTTTGGGTCAAGGGGTGGAGGGTAGCCAGGCGGCAGGTCTGGTAGGATGTTGTACCACTTTCGTGGGATCTCGTCTGCTGTCAGGTTTACTTTGGTTCTCTTCTCTATCATCTGGTGTCACTTGTTACTTTTTGGTCCCTTTCTGGACTGCTAGGAAATATTTTAATCTTTCGAGTACACAATTATACATGAGGCCATATGTGGAGCAAAATATCAAAACATTTGGAAGGACATCCGGAAAGACTCGCGGTCGCCCGTCTGCTCGTGGAGACAGGTCTCTCGATCAGGGACGGGCGAATCTACTGCAACCAGATAGAGATCCCAACCGTTAGGATTGCTCAAGCCGCCGGCGTGGACAGGCGGACGGTCACCAAGACTATCCAGACTGTCTCATCAAACCCTGAACTCAGCAAGATCTTTGCGCACATGAGGTCTGCAGGCCTCTCACTTCGAGAGATAGCAAAACACTTAGGCTTCGGTGTGGTTGAGATAACTCCAGACGACCCGCACTCAGTCGGGATACTCGCGAAGGCCTCGACTCTGATCTCTGAAGAGAAGATAAGCATACGACAAGCGATAGTCGACGACCCAGAGCTGTCACCTGAACCTAGACTGACGCTCATAGCTGAGAGGCAGCTGCCAGGCGATCTTATTCCAAAACTTCTGAAAGTACCTGGGATCGCGAAGGTCTCGATATACTGAGTTAGTTAGAACCTCGGGATGGAGGAAAGCACATCCCCAACTATCCGAAACTCTTTGCCAGCCAGTCTCTTATCTCACTCATCAATCGCCTGTATTCAGCGATTATCTCAACTTCTGAACCTCTCAACTCGGAAGGATCCTTGAAGCTGACATGCAGCTGATTCCGGGCTTCTGGAAAGAACGGACAGGCTTCTCTCGCCCTGTCGCATACAGTCACGACGTAGTCAAAGCTGTACCCTTGAAACTCTCTCAGGCTCTTGGAGTGATGCTTGGAGATGTCTACTCCAGCTTCGGCCATCACTTTGACAGCATACGGGCTGACCTGGCTCGGATCTGTTCCTGCACTGTAAGCCTCATACCTGTCTCCGTAGAGGGCGTTCATCAATCCTTCAGCCATCTGAGACCTAGCAGAGTTATGTGTACAGATGAAGAGCACTCTCTTCTTCATGTGAATCCCCAAGTTCACACGATAATGTCAGACCCACAAATCAAGCTTGCACTATTGGACCGTGGGGTATTCAGGCCGTAGATTCAAATCGTCCACTTGTGCTCTGCAAATACTTTCTCTTGCCGCCGATCTACTTTCTATATCGAGTAGAGTGTGGAGTGGCATCTTGGGCATTCATTATGAAATTGATGTTTACTTTCAGGATAGACATGCTCACATGGGCCTTCACAGATCATCATGATTCCAGACATCTCCTCGATTCACCACCTGATGCGATAAAGACTAAATGAATTACCGCTGGGAATCCTCTAGATCATGACACTCGCCCTAGATCTATATAATTCAAGGCGTATGGGGATCCGTTTCTACACGCGGTTACTGAGACAAGATATGAACTGCAGCGGGCAGTCGAAACCAAAACCGATATCTTAATCCCTAGAGTAGAGGCCGGTTAGCTCCGCGATTCAGCCTTGGCAGGTCTTGAAACTGGATAGAATTGAACTGTACCTAGGCCCTGACAGCTCCCGCTCACCGAGGGCGCAAGGCCTAATTTCACTACTGGAGGAGATAAGGAAGAAGTGGATGATGGAGTATGTTGTCATCTGTACTGAGCAGTTATCGACTGAGAATATGAATGAGATCGAGCGTGAGATAAGATCCATTCCTCCACAGGTAAGGGGCAGGATTGTCAGTTCAAGGAATCATGTCCTTCCATTATCCAGAACTAAGAGGCTTAACCTCGGGAATACGCCAATAATCCTGATGCGAAAGAACGGCCTCCCTGTTGACGTATACCCACATCTTCTAGGGACCAAGTACTACAGTCCGGAGGATTTTCTTGAGAAGATCTTGAGGGTTGGGCCAGTAGACTATCTAGAGGCAAGGGGGATCTTGGAGGACCCCCTTGTCAAAATAGTTGCTGACTGTCCAAACTCCCTTGAGGAAGGAATGACCTTCCTGGGCGCTGATCTTCAAACCGATGCAGGAGTAATCGACGCATTGTTGAAGGATCGCCTGGAAAACTTTGTTGTGGTGGAGGCTGAGACGAGGGCGAAAGACTCTTCTGTAGCGCAGGTCTGCAGACTCTCAGCCGGATATGCCAGGTCTATGAACGTGCCTCCTGACAAGATCCGCAAGATAGTCGTCTGCCTAAGTTTCGAAGGTCAACTTGCTGCAACATGTGAAGGCTCAAACGTCGAACTTTACAGACTGGAGTTCAAGAGGGTAATCTGAGCCTTTAGGCTATAACATATGGAACCGACCGATCGCGAAAACCCGCGATTCTGATAAGACTTGGCAGTCGCCCCGTCACTCCTACATGATCTCCCATCACTATGAGGGCACCTCTGACTCCGCTGATCCGTTCAGCGACTTCCAAACCTCTCCTTATCGAGCCGCCCGGATCGTCACCTTTCACAGCATTGCAGACCGCCGTTGCGGCCGCATCTGCCAATGCCGCATTCTCGGCTATCACTGTGGCTGAGTCGGCTGAACCGAAGCTTAGAGCGTGACCCATAGTCCCTGAACTTGTTGCGACTCCAACTGGAAGGTCTCTCTGCAGAATCCTCAGGCCCAGCCTCCCTGAAAGCGGGGACCTCCCTGAGTTTATCGCTATATCCAGTTTGAAATCATTCCCCACAGAGATCTCTCCGCCATCCTCAACTACAGCAATCCCAGCTCCCTCAGCGGTCATGGCCTCCACTGCAAGGTCGGCGAGTGCACCGGCGACAGCAGCCATCGGCCCGACATCCGCCCTCTCTGCTGCGCTTGACATACGGCAGACTATCTCAGGGGCGGAGTCGACTACCGTGAGGGGGTCGAGGGATATCAAGAACTCGGGGTATGCTTCTATGTATCTCTGCAGGGCTCTTCGATTCTTAACGATCGTCTGTAGGGCAGCCTGAGCGGCTGCATAGGAATCTGTCTTAACCATTACAGAGGACTGTTCGATGACCCTCCGGAATTTCAGAACTTTACGCATCCAACCTAGCCTACTGCAGCATGCTTATAGCCCGAGTTGGGCAGCAGTCGACACAGGCCCCGCAGTTTATGCACCTGTCCTGATCTAGGATTACGGTCAAGTCTTCGTCAGCTGATATTGCCTGAACAGGACACAGAGTTATGCAGTGTCCGCAGTCTATGCACCTCTGACGTGAAATCTCGATGAATCCACCAACCTGAACGGTGACGCCTTCTTGTTCGAAGGCCGCAATAGCGCTTTCAGCCTTATCATCCGGAATCTCTATCAGGACTTCCCCTGCACTCTCATCAACCTCGGCTTTGAGGATGTTGATAAGTGCTTTTGTCTTCAGAACAACGGTCGAGATTACGGGCTCAGCCGTCCTCTGCTTATCAAACTTCAAACGGGCCTTCATCCTACCTGTACTCTCCGATTAGTGTGCTGATCCTTTCGCTGGTAACTATGCCGAGTATGTTCTTCTGGGCGTCGATAACGGGAAGCGCAGATATGTCATGTTTCTTCATCTTCCGTGCGCATGACTCAACAGGCTCATCGGGTGAGCATGTCACGACCTGCTGAGTCATCACATTGGAGAGCTTCGTCTCCTTCATGGCTACTGCTCTTGTTATGTCAAATGAGGTGACTATGCCGCTGAGGGTTCCAGTCGAGGTTACGACTACGACGTGGTTGACGTTCTTCTCCACTATCCTCCTGGCAACAGTGTCTATATCCTCATCTGCTCTGCAAGTCACGGGTGGAACCATAATGTTCTGAGCGAAGAGCGTCTCCCTACTAATCTTCATCGGTCGAAGGCTTCCGGAGCATGGCAGCCTTTCCTGGGGTGATGTGAGCAGGAACTTCTTCTCCTGAATCCAGCGTTTTAGTGTCAAAGCGACCTCCCGTGCCAGTTTGAGGCTTGAAAGGGCGGTCACGGGAATTGTTCTATCCCTCAATGTTATCTTTCCAGACTTCAGCTCCGCGTAGTCAGTGTTCTTTAGGATAGGTCTGTTTCTCCGGGCGACTCCGTAGTCGAGTAGGCTCGTCTTGATCTCTGAATCGCTTATACCCGTCTTCTCAGCCAATCCCTCGTTCAGTATCGGGATTGGTATGCCGAGGCCGACGTAGAGTGTCGTCCCGTAGTTCGTAAAGCTGCCGCCCCTCAGGAATCTTGGGCTCATCTTCTTCAGATCTCCCTGAACCATCAGGGTGCCGAAGCCAGTTACTGGGTCATGCTGAGTCCCTGGGCCTGTCACGTAGCCTATTCCGCCGCCAAGAAAGATCCTTGTGCCGACGCCTATCGTCTCATAGTCTGGGTCGTTTGTCAACGGGTTTAGCTCGCCTGAGCCGGAGTAGGTTGCGTTGCCGTACTGCGGGAGGAGCTTACCCATGTAAGTGTATATCAGTTCATCCCTGCTGTTCGTTGCTGCGTTGTATCTTTGGTATGCATTCCTTGGATTGCACAGTATCGCCTGGTTTAGGTCTTCAAGTGTTATCGTTGTGTTGACAGATCTCCTCGGGTAACAGTCTGTTCCATATGCTGTAGCGATCAGCTCCACCTCTTTTCCTGAGACGAGATCCTCGATGACGTGTCCACCTCCATACTCGAACTTCTTCTCCGGATGCATCTTCGTGGCGCCGAGGTATGCATCCACGGCGGCATTGCCGTGGTAGGCTTCAACACCGTTGAGCGTCAGGGTCTCAATCTTGATCGGTGGATCAGAATGGCCGAAGTTGAGGAATACCCCTGAACTGCACATTGCACCGAACGTCCCGGTGGTCACTACGTCGACGTCCCGGGCAGCAACTTCGACGCCGCGGCTCTTCACGATCTCTGTCATCTCCTCAGCAGTGACGACCGTGGCCTCCCCCCTCTCAATCTTCTCATTGATCTCTTCTATCGTTCGTTGAGTCTTCAAGGTGCTCAGCCTGATTCGCTCTCTGATGCCTGATATTATTAATACTTTGATGGAAGAAATATTCCAATAGGAATGCGATGAATCTGTGATCAAGCCTCGCCGGCGGCCAAACCGTTCATCTCCGGACTCCAAGCCTTCTGGCTGAGGACAGCGACCAAGCAGTCCTGAGGAAACCCAGATCCTGAGACAGAATCAACTCCTCTTCAAGTTGAAGAGCTTCCTGAAACGTCAGACCTATTCTCTGCTCCGGATAAGCCAGTAGATTTGTCCTATATGATGGGTCTAGGCCGACATCAGCGATCGTCACAGCTATCGCCCGGTTTACCGTCGTGCGCTCGAGAACCAAAGCTTTGAGGAGACGAATAACGGCCGCGTCTGTATAGTCCATCTGAACAAACCTTTGCCACCCGATCACGATCGATGCGCCCTTAACGATCAGTGAGTCAGCTAGCTCAGCGCTGTAGAGTCCTGAACAGCCTGCAAGAACCACGACAGTGTTCGGGAACTTGCCCGACATTGACTGAACAAACTTCGGGCCTATCGCAAAATAAATCTTGGACCCATTTATCTCCCTTGCAGGAACAACCAGGTCTGAGAGTTGCTCTATCACATACTTCTGCTCGACATATGGCTCGCCGGTGAAGAGGTACACGGGAGGCCCAGCCACAGGCCTTGGATTCGGCAGGAGGTACTCAACAGGAGTGGATTGGTGTACCCTGAAGACTATCGCCCCGTACCCTTTCGAAGGCAGATTCCTGTAGAGGTCGATGTTCACCTCAGCGCCACTGTACACGTCTGTGGTGAACCCGGCACTTCCAAAGATCTTCTTGAACTCTGATACGAAAGAGGAATTCGGAAAAGAGATCGCGAGTTGGTCGATCAGGGCAGCCTTCGAAGGCATAGGCTCCCTCGGCCTTGGCTGGATAAACCAATCCTGAACTGCGAAGGCAACAAGACCGATCATGAGGATGAGGAATGAAATCTCTAAGGCTCTTCTTCCGTGACGGCTCTTCGTGCGCACCTTGGGTCTTGTACGTGTGGGCGACATTCTCAGAAAGTCCACCAGTCTTTTGCATGAGGACCTGCAACGGTCATACGTCCCCCTCGTCTTAAATTACTTACCGTGAAGTTTTCACAAGCCTCATCCAGGGTTACCTCTCAGGCAGTGGCGACCAGTGAGCTATTGATGACTGAAAGAGTTTGGAGGCCTACCCCCTTTTTCCCTCATCTAATCAGGTTGCAGAATCTATGTGGCCCTCGGTCTGTCAAGCGGACTGAAGAGGGCACTAGGAGATCCCAGTGAACCATAAGACAAGTAGGCAGGTAATGTGTTTCGAAGAGCTTGCAGAGGCGCAGCGGCCTGCTGACCTCTGCTCAAATCGTTCCAGATGCCGAATCCTCCAGAGTTGATGTCTGAAACCGAGCCTACCATTCTCACTCGTGTGCTTCCTCGAATCGTCAAGCTGAGAGGCGATAGCTAGTCTTATTAACACTCGGAAGCGCTTGAAAGGATCGACAACAGCTTCCAAGTGATCCAGTTATGACATTCAAGCCTGAAGGGGTTATGCCAGCTCTCGTAACTCCGTTCACGGATAACGGTGACCGCGTGGACGAGTCACGACTTCGAAGACTGGTTGACTATGTCATAGAGCATGGGGTATCAGCCCTTGTACCTTGTGGAACAACTGGCGAGTTCCAGAATTTGACGCTGGATGAGCGGAAGAGGGTGGTGGAGGTTGTCGTGGACCATGCTGACGGCAGGGTCCCTGTCATAGCTGGCACAGGGAGCAGCGGCACGAAGATGACGATAGAGGCAACCCAGCATGCGAAGGATGTCGGCGCAGCCGCTGCGCTGGTAGTCACCCCCTACTACCACAAACCCGCAGACAGGGGGATATATGAACACTACAGATCCCTAGCTGAAGCTGTCGACCTCCCAATAATCCTCTACAACATCCCGCAGGCCACAGGTGTAAATCTGAGCTGGCAGATGGTTGAGGATCTGGTTGAGATCCCGAACATAGTCGGACTGAAGGACAGCAGTGGCGAGCTGCGCTACATGCTCTCCGTGCTCGAGAAGACTGGGTCAAGACTCCCCGTACTGTGTGGACATGACGAAGTCGTCCTCCCAGCGCTCGCAGCCGGCGCCTCAGGCATGATCTTGGCAAGCGCGAATTTCATACCTGACCTATGGGTCAAGCTCTACCAGGAAGTGAAGAGAGGAGATCTGAATTCTGCCAGGGAGATCCAGGTCAGGGTCCAGAAGATAAGCAGGATAATAGCGCGGAGTGGCCCAGTAGGCTCAAAGGCTGCTCTGAGAATGCTTGGCATAGACCCTGGGCCTGTTCGACTACCGCTCTCTGTGGGAGGGGAGTTGACCTATGAGGATATGGAGGAGCTGAGGATCGACCTTGAGAAGATCGGCAAGATCAAGTCCAGAGCTCCGCTTGTGGGGGCTCCAGTGAAGATTTCTGCAGAGGAGAGGCTCTCCCTGATCGGGTTGACTGAGAAGTCGATTCGAGGCTTCAGACTGGAGACAGGGGAGTCACTTGCAGGTTCAGGTCCAGAGGTTGCACATGTAGAATTGATGATTGGAGCAAAGGACGGTCCTTTAGGTGAGGCTTTCGCAAGAGCGAAGGCCACTCCAACGGCTGGACATGAACCGCTCGTCGCGATCTTGGAGCCGAATCTAGCCGTCAAACCGACGACGATGATAGTCCCAACTGTTACAATCAAGAGTATGAGGCAGGCGAGCATGATCTACGGCCCTGCCCAGGCGGCTGTTGCCAAGGCTGTCATCGACAGCGTCAAAGACGGCACACTCCCCAAGGATGCGGTGGACAGCCTGATCATAATAGCAAACATATTTGTCCACCCGTCAGCTGTAGACAGGAAAAGGGTCTACATCAATAACTACAAGGCTGTGAGACATGCTATAAGGAAGGCTGTGGAAGGGAGGCCGACAATTGAGGAACTGCTGGAGAATAGTGAAAGAGCCAAGCACCCTTTCAGATATTCGCCGTAGAGCTGTTAAGACCTTAGAAGTTATGCTCGGCCAGTGACCTGTACGTTAGTTCAAGGAAGGCAGGTTGTAATGGTCGCCGGCATCGAATCTTCCGTTTTCTTGGTTCGAAGAGAAGTTTGCAGTGATAGGTGGGCTACCTCGTCTCTTCACGGAGCGTCACTATTATGCTATCGATGGTCTCCTTCGCCTTATCCATCCTTTTCCTGAGGTCACTTCTCAGTGACTCGTAGACTTGTCTGCTTATGCGTCCGGTCCTGTACTGGTTAGTCAGTTGGGTCTCGCTTGCTCTTAATGCATCGATCTCGCTCTCAGCTCTCTCAAGTCTCCTCCCGATCTGGTCGTATCTGGGGTCAACGGTCTTCAACTCACTAGTCAGTGCTGCCAACTGCCGATTCAATTCACCCATCCTGACTTCTATCGTCCTGCTGCGTCTGCGGTAGTCATGCTTAGTGATGGCCCCTCTGGAAGCCTCGTCACCGATCTTCTCCAGCTCAAGCCTTAAGATCCTCTTCTCATCGTGAAGATCGATGAACTTCCTCACCTTCTCCGCAGGAACCGCTGTGACCGCTTTCGTTGGGCGCTTCGAGAAGAGGGCTGCGGCGAAGGCCGTAACTATCAATTCAAGGACAAAGATCCATTGCAACGGGTAGATTGATGGTGAGAAGATATGGTAGTTGTAATCGATGGTTATCTTCTTCGTCGTCAAAGGTGGCAGTCGGCCGAGGTTGAAGATCAAGAGTTGATCGCCAGTAGGTAGCGTGGAGGTTGAATTCGGCTGGCTAGAGCTATGTTCCAGTCTGGCGCCCCTGGGCAGGGAGATGTTGGCACTGTAGCTCTCAGCTACGTAGCCAGATGTAAAGGCTAACTCCGTAACGAACCTATATCGCCCCTGCCATTCCAGCCTTCTCAGGTTCTCTGGGGGTAGCCCGTACTCCAGCCTGAAGGTGAATGACGTATTCGTCGCTAGCTTGCCAAACCTCGGCTGGACAGTTATCGAATCCCTCTGAACCTGAAGCCGCTCCGGTGTCGGGCCTGCCGAATCGTAGAGGAGTATGGGGCTGCTGTTTCTGGGACGAGGGATCGTTAGGGAGTTAAGCTCTGAACCGAGGTTTGTGATCTTGTATGTATCCTTTGATCTCACTTGGCCGCTGGGTGTGATGAGGATCTGACGCTCTATCGATCTGAAGAAGACGAGTTCTTGAGCGTCACTTGAATACTTGAAGGAGATCTCTTTGCTGGTGAACGGTTCAAGAGACTCCTCAATTCCGACTAACGCCGGGTTGCCGCCTATCTCAGCGGCTGTGAAGCTCTGATTCGGCCACTCCTTCGGCACCGCACCCTTAGGCAGCAGTATAGTGGTGTTGCAGACTTCAGCTGGGAGCTTCAGGGTTGGATATGGAGTGAACGTGAAGAGGTAGTCCTTCCCGTCAGGTGTTATCAGGTTTGAGAAGATCGATCTCACCTTGATCTGGTAGGTGGTTCCGGGAGGGATGGGTTCGTTTGTTCTTAACTCCAGCCATTGAGTCATCGAGGATTCATTGATCATCTTCTCCATAATCATGACCTCCCCTGTGGGTTCTGTTGCTTCGACGACTTCGAGTCTGCTTGAGTATCTGGCTGGAAATCCCCAGTCGAGACTCTCCAGCGTTGCAGTACCATTATTCTTCACGGTCAAGTTGTCTGTAACTATGGTGACGCCGAATTCGTTTATAATGATCGTTCGGTCTACTCTTGAGATGTAAGCCCCTGGAATGCCGTAGCTGAGATCGATCAGCGGCAACGTCGCCAGCAGGAGTGTGGCCGCCAAGGCAAGGGATCGCCGCAAAGCAGTCACTTCAGACTAGTTGCGAAACTGTTAGCAGGCTTAGACAGAATATCTTCTTAATATATCTTGTTAGGCAATCTCTCGTTGATGTGTTCACGTCGGGACCTACGTTCGTTTCCCACCTCTGCCCTCCAAGATCTTCCTGCTTATCTCCTCGCCCTGGACAAGTCTAATCTCTCTTGTTAACCCCCAATGATTCGGTCCATCAACTACATTCTTTCCGGCGCAGTACCAAGATACCAATGCTGACTTGCCTTTGGCGATGTCGTCTATGTAGTCTTTAAGGTCGAACCTGGCCTTGTTCCCACAGACTGGACACCTCCATTCTAGGTGACCCGTATCTTCAATAACTGAGACAGGATCCTCTATCCCGACGAGCCATCGCTGGAGCTTCTTGACCAATGCAGCTCGCCTCTTGGCTTCCTTGGCTTCGAACTCAGCTCTTCGTCGCCGCTCCTCCTCCAACCTCCTCTCAAGCTCCTTCTTCGCGCTATCCCTCAGTTCTCTGCCGTATTCCTCTATTGTGCTTGGAGGCCTCTCATTCAAGTAGTTCCAGATGATCAGTATCTTCTGTTCCAGAGCCCCAGGATAACTTGCTGATTCAGGATAGTCTGAGGCCAGCCTTCTGAGATGGTGGTCGTCGAGCTTTCTAAGGTCGACCATGGTTACCCCGGCAAGTAATGTGGTGAGGATGCCCTTAGCAGTTTCTATTCTCTAAGCGTCCAGGAAAAACAAAGCTCACCCCTGCAGACTAAGATTTGAAGGGCCCATTATAGTTTGACAGGTTCAGAAAACTTGAAAAACCCGTCGACCTCTCTACCAATGTTAGGTGGTCACGGTTGTTTGCATATCCTATGTGGGGCTACTGGCCCTACATCTGGTCGTTACCGATAGGATACTACTACCCGCTCCCATATCTCTATCCGGCACCAGTACTCAGCTACTGGCTTATGCCCTGGTGGTATTGGTAGGGTATTCACAGTCGATATTCAATCCTCCAGCACCTATCCCCTGCCTATCTCAGGCCAATCTACGGACGGTAGGCCAGCGAAAGCTCTTTATTCTATGGAAGTGGAAGACCGGCGCGCAGAGGTGAGTCTTGGATGGGTTGGTCCATGACAAGGGATCCTAGGACAATAGCTCCAGGAGAGAAGAGTACATTCACGATACAGATGGATGACAGTGGAAGACCTCTCCAAGATGTCGAGATCTCTTTCGAGATTCAACCGAAAGAGGCCGGTTCTATGGAATCGGATAAAGTCAAGACGGACGCCAAAGGATGCGCGACAGGCATCTTCATAGCTTCGAAGAGCATCGATAAGGACGTTGATGCTTTTGTGAAAGCCAAATGGAAGATGGGAGGACAGGATAAAGACTGCACCATGATAGTTGAAGTGCGACCTGGCCTTGCCAAGATGAAGTGAAAGACACCGTTCAGCCACATCTCCAGAACAAAGAACCTGCCCAGCAACATTCCGCGGTGCTGCTAGCTAGGAGTCTGTATCGCTGCCCAAAACTTGATGGTGATTCCTATGAGCAGAATACGGTCAAAAGGATAGCGGCCTGTCTCTCATCGTCTCGAAGCTGGAGCTGCTCTGGTCTCCTCCATCACATTCTTATATTTTAAAGTATATTCTCTGTCTTGGTGACCCTTCGATGTCGACAAGAATCAAAATTCATACCGCGAGTACCGGTTACGTTGAGGCTGAGATCCTTGAGCAGAGAAACCCGAAGACAGCGAAGGCCATAGTCGACAATCTCCCTTTCGAGTCGAGTGCAAATACTTGGGGTGACGAAGTATACTTCAGCATTCCTGTAGATCTAGATGAGGAGAAGTCGCAACGTGAGGTTGAGGTTGGAGATTGCGGTTACTGGCCGGCTGGAAGCTGCTTCTGCATATTCTTCGGAAGGACGCCTGCGAGCAGCGGAAGCAAGCCGGTGGCTGCGAGCGCAGTCAACGTTTTCGGAAGGATAGTAGGAGACGCGACGGTCTTCCGAAAGGTTCGGGACGGCGAGAAGATAAGGGTTGAAAGAGCCTGACTCCTGGAAGAGCTTGAGTGAGACCGAATCATAAGTCGGTTGAAATCTTCTTGTAGCGCTCCTCCAACAGTGACCCCCAACCCCTCGGGACTCTCTTCTGTCGACGTGCAGGTACTCCAAAGAACACTGAAGCCGCTTGAACATCGTCTGTCACGACTGATTG
>JAWCLX010000002.1:14965-18327 GCA_038850385.1 Bathyarchaeia archaeon
AGCGCCCTCGCCGACAGTGACGCCTGGCATGAGTGTGGAGTTGGCGCCGATGCTGGCCCGGTTCTTGACAGTCGGACCTTTAATCTCAGTCTTCAGCCGCATCAAGTATTTGTCGTTCGTGAAGACGCAGCAAGGACCGAGAAAGACGAAGTCTTCGATCTTCGATCTCCTACATATATATACCCCGGTCTGGATCGAGACCCCCATTCCAACCTCAGATTCACCATCGATCACTACGTTAGTCCCAACCATTGTCCGTTTCCCAACTCTGACCTCCTCACGTAGTACAACATTATGACCTAACTCAACATCATCCTCTAAGACTACGTTGGAGTAGATTATTGAGCCCGACCTCACAACACATCTCCTGCCGAGGACTGTGCGACCGGGAAGGTTGCTGTCAGTTATCTCGTCACTAAGAATCCTCTTGAGATCATCCCTTCTCGGGTGGCCGACGACACATCCCTTTCCAATGTAGGTTGACTCCCCTATCGTGACGTCTCCGAGAATAGACACGTCAGAGTCAATCCAGACCAGATCCTTGATGTGGGCTGGACCTGCTATTCGGACTCTGGGGCCGATGAAACAGCCTTCTCCAATCCTCGCCAGGCCGCTGATCGTTGCAGTCGCGTCTACAGTCGAGCGGCGAATCGACATCGATCACTCCCAAGACTCTTAACATTCATCCTCCTTAATCTCTTTATTCACAGAGATTGATTCAAAGGGAGCGCTCTACATTTATTAGACTGGATTGCCTGACACCTAGGGAGCATTCATGTTACAGGTGCTCCCATGAAGGTGAAAGCAAGATACTTTGCTGCTGTAAGAGAGATCGTTGGGAAGAGTGAAGAAGACTTCGATTTGCCTGATGAGGCAACTGTGCATGATCTACTCAACATCCTGTCTGAAAAGTATGGTGAGCCTCTGAAACGCTATATCTTCCCCGGAAGTGTTGAAGAGCTCTCGCCTAACCTTAACCTCCTCATCGATGGGAAGAACGTCACCATGATGGAGGGTTTGAAGACGGTTTTGTATGAGGGATGCGTCTTTGCCATCATCCCGCCTGTAGGCGGAGGTACAGTGCAGGAGCGCAACTAGACTAACGTGTAGGGGCGTCTCGAGAGCTCCTTGGGCAAGCCCCAGTCAGCAGGATACACGCGTGTCGGGCCTTTTTCTCCGGGAAGGGGGCACAATGAGTGCAAGAGCCTATATGGTGAAAGCTACGGGTGTGCCTCTAATAGAAGTGACACAGAGATAATGCTTGCAATCCTGGATCAGTCAGGCTACCGGCAGGTGAACGATCCGAATAGCGCCTCAGTGATCCTGATAAACACCTGCGCTGTGAAGGGTGCGACTGAAGCCAAAATGCTTGGGAGGCTCAGAGTGCTTCGCCGGTACGGAAAACCGGTGATAGTCGCCGGTTGCTTGCCAAGGATAGCCCTCCCAAGAATAATTGACATAATCCCAGACTACGCTGCGCTAGTCGATCCCATGTCGGTCGAGAGTGTACTTGAGGCCGCGGAGGAAAGCCTACGAGGACGTCTGGGTCTTAGATTCATAGGCCGACCCAAGGACAAATCTTTGCTGCCTAGGAAGAGGATGAATCGTTTCATAGAGATCGTGCCGATCTCGGAGGGTTGTCTAGGATCCTGCACGTACTGCTGCACACGGTTTGCAAGAGGTAGACTGTTCTCATTCTCTCCAGAAAGCATTCTCAGTCAGGTTGAAAGAGCCGTCGCTGACGGTGTGGTTGAGGTCCAATTGACCGCTCAGGACACTGCAAGCTACAGGGCAGATGGAATTGACTTGGCTGAGCTACTGAAGAGAATAGTGGCTATCCCAGGTGACTTCAAGGTTCGAGTGGGAATGATGAATCCGGACCAGGCGCTCAGGATCGTCGGAGACCTCGTGGATGTCTACCAAGACCCAAAGATCTACAAGTTTCTCCATCTGCCAGTACAATCAGGCTCAGACATGATTCTGAAGTCGATGAACCGAAAATACACGGTCGCCGAGTTCATCCACACCGTCGATCTCTTCCGCTCAAGATTTCGGACGGTCTCGATTGCGACAGACGTGATCGTAGGATATCCCGGCGAGGGTGAGGAGCAGTTTCTGCAGACAGTGGAGCTTTTGAGGAGGGTGAGGCCTGATGTGGTGAACATATCAAAGTATACTCACAGGCCAGGGACCGTCGCCTCGAGGCTGAGGCCTCTGGATGGGAGGGTTGTCTCATCCAGGTCGCGGAGACTTGTGGAAGTCGCCTCAAGGATAGTCTTGGAGCAGAACTTGAGGATGGTGGGATCCGTCGAGGAGGTTTCTGCTATTGAGACAGGTCGAGGCGGCGGAGTCTTCGGCAGGACTCAGAACTACAAGAAGACTCTGGTGGGGGGAAGGGAGAACTTGGGCAAGAGGCTCAAGGTTCGGATAACCGGTGCTCACTTGCGGTACTTGGAGGCTGAGGTTCTTGCATCAAGATCGATGTCGGCTGCATGCAGTAGTCCGATCATGGGCTGCGGCCTATCTTTCTCTTGATCCGTCTGAGGTCATTCATACTTCCTGAAGGGCCTCCCTCTGCCTTCACGTTTCCCTCCCTTATCGCTTCAAGAATATCCTCAAGTGATGTAGATCTAGAGTGGACTAGTGTGTAGGCGTCGCCTACGGTCTCAGGGGCGTGTGAGTCGCTCCCGCCGAATGTTGGGATGCCGAGTCTCCTGGCAGTCTTCTCGGCGAGGTACTTTGAGAGACGAAAAGGGTGAGCTCTCGAGTTTATGGTCTCGATCCCGTCCAGCGGCTCGGTCACGTGGGCCGGCCTTATGCCGCCGCGAATGAGGTCATAAGGGTGTGCGAGTATCGCGACCCCTCCTCTGTCATGTATTATCCTGATGGTCTCATCAACGGACAGGCCTGGAGTTATCTCTCCCACATCCCCGAGGCCGAGGAGATGGCCCTCCCGTGTGCTAACCTCGACTCCCGGAATCACGATCGCCCCTTTGACCTCTCTGCTGAAGAATCTATCATGGTCTGTTACCGCGACGCCTTCAAGCTGCTTGAGCTTTATTATTCGGGGGATTTTCTGGGGAGGGATGGCGCCGTCAGGGGAGAGCGTTGTGTGGATGTGAACGTCTATCTTGAGGATCATTTCCCTCAGCCATTTTCAGGACTAGCCGTCCATGCCTGAGCTATCTCTTCCGCGCTGACCTTGCGGAATAGTGGCTTAGGCTCTCCTATCCTGTGATTCGGTTTTATGAGAAGCCTTCCGGCGTCGTCCCACCTCTGTTCCTCGACTTCACCGTCGGCTGCAAGTTCTTTCCAGATCGTTCTCGAGGTATTGGGCATGAAAGGGTAGATGAGGATGGCGA
>JAWCLX010000002.1:18337-29548 GCA_038850385.1 Bathyarchaeia archaeon
AGCGGACCAGCTGAGTGCATAGGTTGATCGCGCTCGCAGCCTCCTTCCTGTCCCTCTTGATGGAGTGCCAAGGTTCACTTGCGCTTAGGTACTCGTTTCCAGATCTCGCAAGCTCAATCACGGCATTCAATGCGTCCCTAAACCTGAACTGTTCCATCAGCGCACCGATACTTGAGGGAGCATTCTCGATCTCCTTGATGAGCGTTATGCCTGCCTCAGTGTAGTCGTCAGGCTCTGGAACCTGGCCGTTGAAGTTAGTCTTGATGAAGGTCAAGGTTCTATGGATGAAGTTTCCGAGTATGTCATTGAGCTCCGTATTTATGCGTCTCTCAAACTCTTTCCAGGTGAAGTTGGCATCCTTGACCTCAGGCCTGATTGATGTGAGGACGAATCTCCAGTATTCTGGCTCAGCTATCTTGAGGGCGTCGTCCATCCAGACCCCTATCCGGCGGCTTTTCGAGAACTTACCCTGCCCCTCGTACAGAATGAACTCTGTAGATGATACTTGCCAGGGCAGGACGTAGTCCTGATGTGTCGCCATCAACAGGGCTGGCAAGATTATGGTGTGGAATGGAATATTGTCCTTTCCGATGAAGTGAACGTTCTTGGTTTCCTTGCTCCACCAGTATCTCCTCCATAGGTCGGGGTCACATCTTCTCTCGCCAAGCTCGATCGAGGCTGAGATGTACCCTAGGACCGCTTCCATCCAAACGTAGATAGTCTTCCCCTCTGAACCAGGGAACGGTGATGGGACACCCCACTTGTTATCACGTGTCAGCGCTCTAGGCCTCAAACCTTCCCCAAGCCATCTCAACGAGAAGTTCCTAGCATTATCCGGTAGTTGCTTGTTCTCACTCAGATACCTCTTGATCCCTGCCTCAAACCTTGGAAGGTCAAAGAACCAGTGTGTAGAGGGCTTGATCGTCGGTGCTGAACCGCAGAATACACACCTAGGCTTCGCCAGCTCTGTGGGGTCTAGGACTCTACCGCAATTCTCACATTGGTCTCCTCTTGCGCCCTCAAACCCGCAGTGTGGGCATGTGCCCTCAACAAATCGGTCCGGCAGAAATCTTCCGCATCTGTCGCAATTTGGAAGTTCAACCTCCTTCTTGAATATGTAGCCGTTTTCGTAAAGCTTCAGGTAGAATGCCTGTGTGAACTTGATGTGTGTAGGCGTCTCTGTCCTAGTGTAGTTATCGAATGATATGGAGTATTTCTCGAGGAGGTCGAGTATCAGGGTGTGGTAGCGGTCTGTGAGCTCCTTCGGCTCTATGCCTTGCCTGAGGGCCTCCACCTCTATGGGTGTACCGTGCTCATCAGAACCTGTCACCGCGATCACGTCCTAGCCTCTCATGCGAAGGTATCTGGTGAAGATGTCTGCTGAGAGAAGATGGATGAAGGTTCCGAGATGAGGCACCGAGTTGACGTAGGGCCATGCCGCGTTTACTATCCACCTGCTCACAGCCACACCTCCAGCTGATCTCGAGCGAGACATCCTCTAGAAGAGGGCTGGCTCGCGATTAAAGGATTCCTTGGTTGTGGAAGAGAACCCTTTCCCCCACCTCTTGGTTTCAGCTTAAATAGTGCGCGCTCGATCTCTCTCATTCGGCAGGGTTTGATCTTTGGCTGAGAAGTACCTGAAGGCTCTTGACAGGGCGCTTGAGAAGATTCCTAAGAGGGTGGTCAGCGGAGAGCGTTTCGAAGAGCCAAAACCGGAAATAATGGTCTTCGGGAAGTCTAGGACGATGATTTCAAATTTCGCGGACATAGCAAGGCGGCTTAACAGAAACCCTCAACACATCCTTAAGTTTCTCTCTAAGGAAATGGCGACCGCAGGCACATATGATGGTCAACGGGTCTATTTCCAAGGAAACTTCTCCAAAGACTCGATCGGGCAACTCCTCCACATATACATAACAAGATATGTTGTCTGCCCGATCTGCAAGCGCCCTGACACGAAGATCGAGAAGTCAGGCCGATTCGGAACTTTGACCTGTGAGGCCTGCGGGGCCAGGTCTCCAGTCAGGCCAATCTAGAGAGTCGAGTCTTGGATAGGATCTATGTCAAGAAGTACGTGAAGGGTGAGAAGACCCTCGTGACTGTTTGTGACAGTGAACTGATAGGCAAGACTCTGCGGGAGGGTAGACTACGGCTCGAGGTTTCAAGCAGCTTCTATAAGGGGGAACTTGCCACGAAGGAGGAGGCCATCGCGGCTCTGTCGAAGGCTGACACTGGAAACCTCGTAGGGGAGAAATCCGTCAGAGCGGCTGTAGACGGTAGACTCGTCGATCCTTCAGCAGTCATCTATATTGCAGGAGTTCCACATGTCCAGATCATCCGGCTCTAGGCTCCAGCTAATGTTGACGACTGATGCGGCCCCTCCTGCCCTCCAGATCCCATTAAGTTGCCGTCGCAGACCTTGCCGACGTGTGAGTTCGCAATCCTCTACGTAGGCTTGCAGAGGACAGCTCCACAGTCGGGAGGCGTTCCCTCTAGTCTGCTCGTATGTATCAGTCAGTCTGCTGTTGAATGTCCATCCTCGCGGTGAAGCGGTTGCAGGTGTTTGGGGAAGAGTAGAAATTCGGCGATATGCCTAAAAATATGTCTGTAGATATACTCTCGCGCGAAACATGTACAGACCAAACCCCCTTGCCCTACCTTTCCTGAGTCCTAGAACCGTGTTCGAGAGGGGTGACCTCAAGACCCTGTTGCTGATGTTCCTCCGGCAGAGCCCGATGCATGGCTACGGTTTAATGAAGTCGATCTCCGAGGACTTTCTGTATCAACCGAGCCCGGGTGTGGTATATCCTACACTCCAGATGTTGCAGGATATGGGATACGTCAAGTCGTCTGAGGAGAACGGAAAGAAGATCTACTCTATAACTGAGGAGGGATTGAAGTACCTTGAGAACAACCAGGCCTCAGTGATGAGGATAGAGGCGAATCGCAACCAACTCGCAGGCCTGCTCTTGCGGAAAGACATCTTTGAGACTAATAGACTACTGTTCTTGAATTATCCATACTTGAGCCAGAGGAAGATCGAGAAGATTCATGAAGCTATCAGGGAGATGAACAGGAAGATTAGAGAGGCCATATTTGAAGAAGGCTCATGATTTTGCTCTGGCCGGGTCAACCTGACAACGGCAGCTTCTACAAACCCAAATCTGCACGTAAGGAAGAAACCATAACTAGCGGGAAGGTCTGATTCCTCTCCTATGTACAACGAGAAGGTCTTCGAGCACTATCGGAATCCGAGGAACGTCGGCGAGATCAAAGATGCTGACGGCATAGGCGTCTACATGAGTGACTTCTGCGGTGACATCACAAAGTTCTGGATAAAGGTCGATGAAGGCAGGATAGTTGAGGCGAAGTACAAGACTCAGGGTTGCGTTGCATCTGTAGCATGCGGAAGCGTGCTGACGGAACTTGTCAAAAACAAGACTGTCGAGGAAGCCCTGAGATTAACAAAGGAAGACGTACTCAACGCTCTGGGTGGACTGCCGGAGCCGAAGATACATTGCTCCATGCTTGCACTCGACTCTCTCTCTGACGCAGTTCTTGACTACTTACTCAAGAAAGGTGAGACGGCTCCAGAAACCCTTGTAGAGAAGCATGAACGAATCAAACCTCTACTGGCGGAGATGAAGAAGAAAGGCTACATCTTGATATGACAAGGTATGGATCAAGTCAAGTCTTCAAGCCATGGAAAGCCGGAGGCTTAAGATCTGCCTATCTGAGGCCGCTAAGGTTCCAGTCTTCCTACAGGTATGACGTAGAGTGGCTTCTCGTTCTGAGGAAGACCAGCCACCAAGCTGACTGTCTCATCATCGAAGGCTCCCACGGTAACTACTCCAAGACGTAGTGCGGTGGCCTGCAGGCATACGTTCTGAGCGGCATGACCCGCCTCCAAATGCACATATCTGACGCCACGCTCACCATACTTCACAGTAGTCCTCTCATAGGCGGCGGCTATGATGACGTCTACAGCGGCGTCCTTGACCCAGCTCTGGTCCAGGCTCGCTTGAGCCAACTTCACCCTCCTGTCACCGTCCAGGATTCTCAGGATGGAATGGCTGTTGGGAAGGTATCTGTAGACCCCTGGACTGAGACCCTCCACGCCGCCGACCACGACGTACACCTCAAGCGGGTAGAGCCCCCCGGCAGAGGGCGCCGTCCTGAGTCCTTGAGGACTGGTCAATCCCTGTGCAGCCCAGAGAAGCTGTGACAACTGGTCAAGCGTCAAGGCACCATCCGCATAATTTCTGACAGACCTCCGATTCAGCAAAGCCTCCTCGAGGGAGGTGTCGCTGCTCTTTCTCGGCTGCATCAAGGCTGTTTCCGTCACATTGCCAGGCATGCTTGCATAATCCTCCGGTCCGCTGCTGAGCCTCAGCAGCAACCCGTAGGCTGTGATGAAGGATGCGAAAATTGAGGCTGTAAGGATGAGTCCCATGGCCCTCTTCTTCAACCCGCTCACCAAGCTACCTCGTTCAGGAGAGCACTTCTTCACATGGAGCTGATGCACAGCTACCCAAAGAAGCTATCCCCCTCATACGGTTAGACAGATCTGGCTTGAGGTGGTTGAATCAGCCAGTAGCCAAACCTTTATCTGCATTGCCGATTTCAACTCATCCAAGATGTCTAAACGTTCAACAGGACTTAGGATTCTGGAATGGGAAAAAAGAAGGTAATCAGCGAAGAAGAACTCAAGGATATGGTCTATCCTGGTCCACGCCAGGTTGTGGGTCTGGTCTCACAACTGCTGGGATATGACAGGGTCCGCGTCAAATGTGCAGACGGCTTCGAGAGACTCTGCAGAATCAGAGGAAAGATGAAGCGGAGAGTCTGGGTTAGGATAGGCGATGCAGTCCTCGTTGAGCCCTGGGATTTTCAGTATGATGGGCGAGGCGATATTCTCTGGCGATACACCAAGAGCCAGGTTGATACGCTCAAGCAGCGAGGATACCTCCCTGCCTGACAGTGAGAGGTTTTGAATAGACTGTCAGGTCGGAAGGTACATGAGAGACTGAGGCTCAGAGAGAGAAGGCATGACCTTGAGAGGCGGATGCGTGAGAAGAGAAGCGAGGATATGCAGGTCATCGAGGAAGTATTCGACAAGCCAACCTTGATGACTGTCTACAGCCTCATGAACAGAGGCTACCTCAAGAGCATCTTTGGCGTCGCAAAATCAGGCAAGGAGTCCAGGATCTACTGGGGGAAGAGCCCGGAGGGCCAAGACCTAGCAGTAAAGATATACCTGACCACCTCAACCGAATTCCGGCAGGGCATGCAAAAGTACATTGAGGGAGATCCAAGATTCGAACGCATATCCAGAAGAACGAGATCACTGGTCTACGCTTGGGCAAGAAAAGAATTTGACAATCTCAAATTGGCAGAGGAGGCTGGGGTCAGAGTTCCGAAAGTGATCACGGTTGAGAAGAACGTTCTGGTAATGGAGTTCATAGGCATGGACGGGATGTCTGCCCCTCTCTTGAAGGAGACACCGCTTAAAGATCCGGAGCGGATGTTCCAGAGGATAGTTGAGGACATAAGAAAGCTCTATTGCCGGGCTGAGCTTGTCCACGGTGACCTCAGCGAGTACAACATAATGGTCTGGGAGGGTGAACCTGTGATCTTCGACCTCTCTCAAGCCGTTAAACTCGACCATCCTATGGCTGATGCGTTCCTGAGGCGGGACATCTCGAATATAGCCGGTTACTTCTCAAGGGTCGGCGTGAATGTGCCTGATCTAGATGAGATGTACATGAAGGTGGTTGGTGAGGATGCAGAACAAGCTGAGTACAACGATCCCTCTTGAGAGGGTTGGTGTTCTTGTCGGTGAGGGAGGAAAAGTCAAAGGGCGGATAGAGAAGATCTTCAACGTGGCCATAAACGTAGATAGTGAGAGCGGATTCGTAGAGTTAACAGCGAACCCTGAGAGTGACGCTGCAGCGCTGCTCAGAGCCCGTGACGTCGTGACTGCTATAGGAAGAGGATTCTCGCCGGAGAAGGCACTCGCCTTAAGGGATGAAGAGATCATACTCGACGTAATAGACCTGAGAGAGATATTCGGAAGGAATGAGAGCGACATAGCAAGGATCAAAGGCAGAGTGATCGGCCAGAGAGGAAAGACGAGAAACATGCTTGAGGAACTTACTAAGACGAACATCTCGATCTACGGCCACACAATATCTATAACTGGAGACTATGAATCCGCTTCGACAGCCAGGGAGGCGATACTGATGTTGGTAGAAGGCAAGCAACACTCAACCGTGTACAAGTTCCTGAGGCAACGCAGGCGACTGGAGAAGATAAGGAAGATGACGGAACTCTGGCAACCCCGGCAGTGACTCAGGAGTTCCCCAATACGACTAAATAGTGGGCGCGTTCATGAGAAGGCTCACGCCCCACCTCGCAGGCGACCGGTGTAGGAGGAAGAGAGGCGGAGTCTCGATTCGACGTTGAGGGTGAGGTGAATGATGACGACTGAGGAGTTCAGGGAGATAAGTCCCTCAGACTTTTTTCTACCGGAATAGAGACATTGCAGGATTCACAAACCCTTCCAGAGCTATATACTCAACGATCAGAGAACTTATCGAGAACTCCCTGGATGCATGCGAGATAAACGGAATACTCCCTGAGATATACCTGAGAATATCTCCTGAAGAAGAGTCAGCAGTGGATCCATGCCCCTACAGGATCAGGATAGAGGACAACGGATCAGGCTTACCCTCAGACGTCATACCTTCAGCATTCGGGCAGGTCCTCTTCGGCTCCAAGTACAAGCTCAGACAGACCCGTGGAACCTTCGGTCTCGGCGGAAAGATGGCTGTACTCTACGGACAGATCACGACCCACGGCCAGACAAGGATCATCTCTAGCACAGGTACCTCAAAGATGTACGAGTACCTGCTCATGATGGACATTCAGAAGAACAGGCCCATAGTCCTGAAACACAAGGTTCACAGCAACAAGTCCAAGTGGCACGGTACAGTAGTGGAATTCACGACTGAAGCAGACTACCCAAGGGCGATGCCGAAGATACTTGACTACCTCAAGCAGACCGCGATAGTTGTTCCATACGCAAACCTGACATTCGTCGATCCAAGGGGCAGACTCTACAAGTTTGAGAGGGCTACGTTTTTTAATGAGACGGCGACCACCGAGACCTCTCCCCACCCCCACGGAATAGACATCGAGACCCTCAAGAGGATGATCGAAGCCACGAAATCAAGGACTATGAGGGACTTTATGAGGAGACACTTCCAGAGAGTCGGAGAGACCACCGCCAAGAAATTCCTAGAGTTTGCAGATGTCGGAGAAAGAAAGAACCCGAGAAAGCTCAGCCAAGACGAGATCGTAAGACTCGTCAACGCCATCAAGAGATACGACGGATTCCTCTCACCTGACGCGAGCTGCCTCTCCCCTCTGGGAACAGAACTGCTGAGGACCGGCATAAAGAAGGAGCTAAACCCTGAATTCGTTGCGGTCCATCAAAGGAGGCCGGCAGCATATTCAGGCTTCCCATTCATAGTCGAGGTCGGCGTAGCATACGGGGGCGAGATACCGGTCACAGACAGGATCCTGCTTTATCGATTCGCGAACAGAATCCCGCTGCTGTTCGATGAAGCGAGTGACGTCTCATACAAAGTCACGAATGAGCTCATGAACTGGCGCCACTACAAAGTCCTGCCTGACGCGCCCCTCGCAGTATTCGTCCACATATGCAGTCTCAAGATCCCGTACAAGACGGTTGGGAAGGAGTTCATAGCGGACAGGCCTGAGGTGGAGCATGAGGTCCTGAACGCGCTGAGGGAGGTTGCCAGGCAGCTGGCGATCTTCTTATCAAGGAAGCACCATATGGAGAGGGAGAAGAAGCGGCTTGACGTCTTCTCGAAGTACCTGCCGAAGATCGCAACCTTCTCCGCCAGACTGGCGGGGAAGGAGAAGATCCCAGACGTCAAGAAGCTTCTGAGGAGTATTGCAAAGTATGTCGAGGAAGGAAGCGAAGAGGGTGAAGGAGCCGAAGGGAGCGATTAAGGAGAGGAAGCTGAAGGTCCTCAACTCCCTCCAGGAGTTCGGAGCCAAGATCTACAGCCAGATAGCCTCCGGAGACTTCCCATCAGTCAAGATGCCAAGCAGATCCATCAACAACATATTCTACGACCAGAAACTCAGGCAATACATCCTAGGGAACAAGAGTGTGAAGCGGAGTTCAAGAAATATCAGGCATATAAAACCGTTGACCCAGCTCGTCTGGACAGGAATGTTCGTGGATGAGCTGACCAGACAGAGCAAGACCAGCACCCTCAGGGACGTCTTCTACTCTGCCCAAGCATATGAGATGAGCTTCACAGACCAGCAGGAGAGTGACAACCTGATCACGGACTTGGAGACGGTCATCGGATATTCAAGAGAAGACTTCAACGTCTTCCCTGAGGAGCGGAGCGCGATATTCGGCGACCTGACTGTGGAGTACACCCTCCCAGGATACGAAGGGAGGAGACTCAACCTAACCTCCCACCCCGACGGGATGATGATCGGCCCAGCCCTCACGAGTGCGGAGTTCATCAGCTGCAAAGCAGACAAGGTCATAGCCATAGAGAAGGGAGGCCTCTTCACAAGATTCATTGAGGAGAACGTCCACAAGAAACACAAAGCACTACTCATACATACCGCAGGCCAGGCGCCAAGGGCAACAAGAGGATTCCTCAGAAGACTCAACCAGGAGCTTGACCTACCCGTCTACATATTCAGCGTTGATGGCGAGGAGACTATTCTATTTGAAAAGGACGGTTTAGTTCGCACAGAGAGAATAGGCGAACTCATCGACCGGTTGATGCTGGAGTCAGGCTGTAACATCACTCAAAGCTATGAGTGCGGTCAGAAGCTCCTCCTCTGTCAACGTTCGAGGGTCGATAATGCCATACGGTTCCCAACGATAAAAGCCGACGGAAGCCAATCGTCAGGCGAAGCCGCATACGTCCTTCGACACGAGACAGATGAACCACTCTACGAGATCTTTCTTCACGGCGGCTTCAGCGTCAAGGTTACGGGCTCACACAGTGTGATGCTGCTAGACGACTTCTCTCTGAAGCCGAGGAGAGTCTCTGAGCTGAGACCTGGAGACACAGTTGCTGTGAGGTGGCATGCACCGAGAGGGAAGACTCTGACACAGGTCAGGCTAACTGACCTGATCTCTTCGGACAACCCTGAACTGACTAGTAAACTCTGGGTAAAGGGCGCAAACCTATCTCATCTCGTCACTGAGGGGATGTCTGGTCAGCGAAGCCGGAGACGGCTCAGCCGTGGCGCAGCGCCGCTCGAGGCTGTCGAGAAGATCTCAGCCCTAGCTCGTAGTGACAGGTTGAGATGGAACAGGTCAAAACTATCCATACCCTCCATAATTGAGGTTTCCGGAGAGCTCGGCAGGCTACTCGGCTACTATGCGGCGGAGGGATGCTGCACTGCTGGCGGAGTGCGCCTCAGCTTCGGTCCAGGCGAGAGAGACTACGTGGATGATGCTGCTCTCTGTGTCGAGAAGGTTTTCCAGCTTAGACCGCGTGTCTACGGCAGTGTGTTAGTATTCGGCGGCAGACTCCTCAGCGAGGTCTTTAAGAATATCTTTAGAGCGGGGCGAGAGGCCCACGACAAGGCAGTACCCTACATCATCCTCAACGCGACCCCAGAGGTGAAGATGGAGTTCTTGAGGGGATACTTTAGAGGTGATAGGATGATCAGATTCTCAAGAAGAGATCAGCCGACCATATCTGCTAAGACGGTCAGTCGACGTCTAGTCTCAGATCTCCTGATACTATTCGCGCAGATCGGTGTCTTCGCATCTGTAGAACATAGGAAAGATGGCAGGACAAGGACTATTCGTGCAACAGGCCAGACTATACATCACTCTAACCGCTACTACGTGATCAGGATATCCGACCGTTCTTCTCTGCTCAAGCTAAGAAGCATTGTAGAGGATCTATATGGCTGCAGACTCGATTACTTTGATAAGCCGGTGAGAAAAAGCCCACCCTGGTATTCTGTACCAAGGAGCTTGGTGATGAATGCTAGGCAGGCTATTAGGTCTGGTTGCCCACCTTCCTTCAGACCGGAACTGGAGAACTTTCTACAGCATGGAATATATGGCTACAAGGGAATACCGGTGTCGAGGCTCCGACGCATAGTCAGCAAGCTCAACCACAATGAAGACAGACGTCTCCTCTTCCTTAGGAACTTGATCGAGAACAACGTGATGCTTCTGCCAATCAAGAAGATAGAGAGAGTAGAACCGAGTTCACGTTTCGTCTATGATGTCGAGGTGGCAGACGCTCACACATTTGTGGGGGGACTAGGTCCCGTGCTTCTGCACAACACTGATGGTGACCCCTGGGGTATGCACATTGCGATGGTGATAATATCGGGGTCGGCTAACGCTGCACACCTGAGAGACCTGAACACGCCGGATGCGAAGTGGTTTGGCGTGTATGCGACTGACATAGTTGAGTATAAGCTTCCAAGCGACAAACTGACTGAGCTGGATATCAAGAGGCTTTACGAGTTGAAGAGAGATCCAAGGTATGAGGGCAAGCTCTGGAATAGGGAGATCGAGACTTTCATGAAGATCAAGAAGAAGGCTGAGCAGGAGGCCTTCAGCAGGTACGGGCTCACATACATTGTTGACGAGTATCTGCCTGCGAAGCTCGAGATGGTCAGTTCAGAGTAGTATGCCAGCCCCTCCAGAGAGTTCATGTACAGGTGTCGTTCGCCGCTGAAGGCTGAGCGAATCTCAGTCTGGCCACAAGAGACCGCGTAAGGACGTCGGCACACTTCGAGGAGGCATGCTCTCGGCCGGATTCGTCCCTCTACCTTAATCCGAGTGCAATCTAGTTACCAGACAAAGTTGTTCTCGAATGAATACCTGTATTTCCAGTACGGCTCGTATCTCCCCTCTAGTAGAGCAGCCGCGTCTTCAGCGTATACTCTCTCTTCATTCGTTGGGATAACGTAGACCTTGATCTTCGAAGCGTCACTGCTGATAATGCTCTCAATGTTTCCCAGAGTTCTGTCGTTTCTATCTCTGTCAATTTCTATTGATAATCGCTCCAGTCCTGAGCAGATAGCCTCTCTATATCGTGGAGATCTCTCTCCTGCACCGCCTGTGAAAGTGATCGCATCGACCTCGCCAAGGGCTGCCAGGTAGGCCCCTATGTA
>JAWCLX010000002.1:29568-30513 GCA_038850385.1 Bathyarchaeia archaeon
TTCTAGTTCAAAAGCCAGCTTACAGTCCTCATCCCCGGAATCAATCCCCTTGAGGATATCCCTTCTATCAGAGTATCTCCGCGTGATTCCTAGAAGCCCACTTCTTCGATTAAGCACATCCAGCATTTCCTCAGGTGACAAGTCAAGCTTTTCCATAAGGTATAACGGTATTGCTGGATCAATGTCTCCGCAACGGGTTCCCATAACGGCCCCTTCAAGGGGGGTGAATCCCATGCTGTGGTCAAAGGCTAAGCCCTGCTTCACCGCTGTTATGCTGACACCGTTTCCAATATGTAGAGTGATCAAGTTGACTTTGCTGGGAGGTCTTCCGAGGTGAACGGCAGTCCTCCTGCTGACGTAGAGATGTGATGTGCCATGAAATCCAAACCGGCGAATCCTGTACGACTGAGCCCACTCCCTCGGTATCGCATAGGTGTAGACGTGCGGGGGCATTGTTACAAAGAATGCGGTATCGAATACGCCTACGTGAGGGATCTGAGGCAAGAGCTTCATCGCTGAATCTATTCCGATAAGGTTTGGAGGGTTATGCAGCGGAGCGAGTTCAACACACCTTAAGATCTCCGCCTTGACTTCCTCATCTATGATCGTTGATTGTACTAGTCTCTCGCCTCCATGGACTATTCTGTGAGCTACCGCATCGATCTCGACGCCTTGTTTTCTTGGGGCGGGGCTCTCGCTCAGTTTGAGCATGAGAACTTCTGCTTTGATCGTTACCCAAACCAACTGACTTTTTTCATCTACAGTTTCTTCGACAACTTCGTAAGATTTAACAAAGCCTTTGGATTCTTTGTAGATCTTCTCGGATAGAAGTACACCGTTCTCGACCATCGCGTCCGAGGATATGAAGGTGCCAACCGCTTGCTCAACCGCCCTGCGTAAGGCATCTTCGAGCGCTTTCTCCCTGGCTATATCCTTTCTTCCTCC
>JAWCLX010000003.1:0-1983 GCA_038850385.1 Bathyarchaeia archaeon
CGAGGTCAACTGCGGCATGGACGCGATCGAGATCAAGAAGAAATACGGAGACAAATTCTTCCTGATCGGAAACTTGGACAAGCGGGAGCTTGCGAAAGGTGGTGAAGCGATGAGGAGAGAAGTCGACTCGAAAGTTCCAGTACTGAAAGACGAGGGTGGATATATCCCGGGAGCAGATCACCTCATCTCACTAGAATTCACTCTGGAGAGATTCATAGAATACTCAACATACATAAAGAGGCTCCTGCCCTACTAGCGTGAAAATCCATAAGTGACAGACCCTTAGGTCTGGTATGGTCTGGCGCAGAACAGGATCCGCTGGAACCACAAGAGAATGTGCAATACATAAAGCGGTGCATGCTCAAAGCGTTTACCCAAAACATCATCAAGTGTATTATGGTTGATCAAGAAAACGGTAAAACATGCCCTCCTCTTGGCGGCGTTGACACTGTTGATCATCGGATCCTGCCTTCTATTGGAACGACTGAAGATCGAGCTACCGGCCGACCTTACCAAAGAAGAGAAAGAGGTCGACACCTACCTGCGCAACTACTATCTGGCTTACGGCAACAGATCTACCCCAACGCTTCTTACACTCTTTGATGAAGACGCGATCCTTTCAGCCCCTGACGGCACCATCTGCAGAGGCGCAGATGAGATAAGGTCTTACTTCGACCGGACCTTCATGTCTTATTCAAGCTTCACTATCACAAGGACAATAGTCAAGATCGAGGTCCGCGGAGCAGATGCTAGTGCAGTATACGAGACTAGGGTGAGGCCACGTACCCTAGCTGGAGACCGTGAACCGCCCCAACTCTTCTACAGGGATACCTTCGCCTTGAGAATGGTAGACAGCACCTGGAGGATCGAGGCTCTGCTAATGGAGGTCAGCCAAGCCAAGCATCCGTTCTGAGAAAACCTCCCAACTGACCATGTTGAGGTCAACTTCAGGAATAAAGATCAATGAGCAGGTGGTGCTTCATCTGTCAAGTCAGTGACAAATCGTCGAATAGGACGAGGAAGTGGTTCGTAGGGTCTAGAAAGCCTCAACTTGAGTGCGGGGTCCTTAGCTTAAGTGCGCACCCCCCAACAAGTGACTTTCAGGACAGACGATCGAGGAGCAGATGTAACACAGTCGAATCGATATGTGTGGTCTAGAAGTTGTCGCGAGATTCCAGTTCATTCACTCTCGTAACAGGAGGGACAGGACTTGTCGGTGCGCATGCAGCCAAAAGGCTCATCGAAGAAGGTCTCAAGGTGGTTCTCTTCGACCTCAGCCCTAGACCTACAGATTTCATTGAAGGCCTGGATGCACCTGTTGTGAAGGGGGATGTCAGGCAACTTAAGGATCTATTTGAAGTCGATAGTCAATGCCCGATCTCTGAAGTAGTCCACGCAGCCGCAGTACCTTCAGAGTCTGCATGCAGAAATGATCCAGTAGGCTCATTTGATGTGAACGTCAAAGGAACGTTGAACGTGTCTGAGTTCTCGAGGATGAGAGGCTTACGTCTGATCTATGTGAGTTCACAGGCGGTCTACGGGGATCTTCATCATGAAACCCTCACACCAATCATGGAGGAGGAGTCGCCTCAACAGATCTCAGGAATATATGCATCACAGAAGCTGATGGGTGAGATCATAGTCAGGTCCTACTATAGAATCTACGGACTGGCCGCAGTGATTCTCAGACCATCATGGGTCTACGGGCCAGGACAGACAACGGTCCAGAACCCAGTGTCAATAATCCTAGAGAATGCGGTCAAGAAGAAACCCCTCATCCTGAAGGAAGGAGGGGATCACCCACTGAACCTAACCTACGTCAAGGATCTAGCTGAGGCGATTCTCCTCTCTACAAGAAAAAGGAATCTGAGACATCTGACCTTCAATATTGACGGGGGAAGACTAGTCACTGTTAGAGAAGTCGCGGAGGCGGTCAAGGAGGCTGTCCCAGGAACTGAGATCGAGGTAGGGCCTGGATACTGG
>JAWCLX010000003.1:1993-11692 GCA_038850385.1 Bathyarchaeia archaeon
AGAGGAGCGGGGGATTTGACATTGGCCCGCTTAGAACTTGGCTTTACGCCAAGGTATTCCTTGAGTCAGGGTATAGGGGAGTTCGCTCAGTACCTCGTTGCCAGATCTTAGGCAATGTTGCTCCATCAAGAGGAAGTCTGCTACCTCAACAGGGCCAATCCCATGAACTACGAAGTAGGAACTGTTTCTTGAACTGGCACATTCACGACAGCAAGAGCGATTAGCTTTCGGTATCGCATATATTGATGGCGCACTACTTAGGATATGATTTCGGATAGGGGTGAGAAAAAACGTCTGAGACCAGACAGATACTTCTCTTGCTGCTGATCACGTTTGCTGTGGCATGCGTAGGCTTGTTTGCGGTTGCGCACTTTCCTTTGGTAGTGCAAGACTCAGAGGGGGACATAGAGATAACAGACTACCAGGCCACACTATTGATGAATGGGACACTGAGGGAGAGATTCGTGTACAATATAGCTGCAGGCAACAGGTACAGGATGCTGTATAGAACCTGGGAGGCACCTCTAGCGATTGGTGAGCTTGGCTTACCAAGCGTCCAAGTCCTCAAGATAGCGTCGTCTATTCAAGGGGTCTACACATATACTAAGGACCACTCTGGCAGAGTACATCTGGATCCTGAAGATGAGACTGTACACAAGGATGTGACGATACTTGCTGAGGTGAATGAGGCGGGGATTTTCAAACCGGACTACTTCAACCCGGGGATCTATGCGGTTGAATACATCTTCGTTCTCCATCCACCGATAGAATGTGATGATGAACTCTGCCATCTAAACCTGAGACTCGCTTCCAGTCACATGGCTTACGGAAAGGTTACGATCACCATTAAGGACAAGGATAAGATAGCCGCATTCTACCCTCATCCACCAACATTGACCGGAAAGGAATCCGGCGAAGAGATAGTCATCAATGGATCCTCCACTGAGAATCAACTTATCGAAGTCGAGTTACTGCTCAGGAAAGACGCCATATCGGGAATGAGCGGTTTCCGGAGTCATGTGGAAGATGTCAAGGTGAAGACTGAGAGAGCAAATCTGCTATACTCTATGCCATTCCACCTGGCCGAGTGCATTAGGAATGTCACGTATCTTTTTGTCTCAGTGACGCCGCTAGCCTTCCTGTACATCTACAGGAGACATGGCGTAGAGAAGTCTTTTGATGTGCCTCGATACCTAAGTTTCATACCTTGCAGGAGAAAACCGTGGCTCATCAACATGATCTTCAGCGGTGATGTTGCCGACTTCGATCAGAATGGCTTCTACGCGACGATCCTCGATTTGCACGCCAGAGGAAAGATCAAGATCGAGGTGAGAGATCCGTCTAAGGGCAAGAAAAACGGATTGTCTATACGAGTAATTGATCCAGCTGGCGGAGAAGATGACTATGAAAGGAGAGTCATAAGATTCTTCGCAGAAGATGCAGGAGGAGTCTTCGACACTGATAATGTGAATGATCTCCTGGAGAGGGCGAAGACTATGACAAGCCCACCCCCCGAACTTACAAGGATAAAATATGGTCTCAACTCCCTAGTCTCCTACAGGAATGAGAGAGTCGTCTCCACATTCGCGGTCAGTGGAAGAGGAAGAATAGCAAAACTGCTTCCTATCCCAGTAGCGCTCCTGTTCGTAAGCATGATTCTGATAGCGCTCAACACAGACGTCTTCAACTTGGCTGTGGGCGCTACGGTCCTCAGCATAGTCGGCATCACTCAAGTCTGCATTGGGATTACCTTTCCATCTACACTATTCGGCAAATGGAACAAGGACTATTACAGGGAGAAGCAGGAGTGGGACTCCTTCAGGAACATGCTCTCCGACTTGGCCCAATTGAAAAGGTATGCGCCTGAGGACATATCTATTTGGGGTGAGTGGCTCATCTACGGAACAGCGCTCGGCGTCGGGGATAAGGTTGCTGAGGCCATGAAGCAACTAAACATCAATATGCCAGAGCTTGAAACCTTAGCAACTGTGCCAGCTATAGTACAGCCAGTGATATTCACACCTATCAGAACCCTCTCAACCTCAAGCAGTACAAGTGGATTCGGCGGCGGAGGGTTCGGCGGGGGTGGAGGATTCGGGGGCGGAGGGGGAGGAGCTAGATAGGAGCTGCTAAAGTCTGACAAAGGCGAATACTAGTAGTGAATAGTGGGGAGATGGTCGAAAGTTTAAGGCGGACGCCACACAGCAACTACCATAGGGACTCCTGATCAAACCGATTCTGAGCTGCCGTGCACTCAGCATAGTCGGGATCAAACTGATGGTATAGTCTAGTCGCCGGAAGTAGAGGATCGTGTCGGAGATTCTGACGGTATTGGTGACAGGTGACTAGGTAGGAGCCGCCTGCAAGTGCACAGTCTTTTTCTAAGATTCACACTCCATAAGGCAAATGTTTTGAGCAAGAAAATGTATACTCCACGTGGAAGGTGAGATCTTGGTCGCTAAAGGCGATCTATACAAATGTGATGTATGCGGGATAGTATGTGCTGTAGATGACATATGTGGCTGCACAGAATGCGACCTAATTTGCTGTAATACGCCAATGAAAAGAGTGGGAAGAAAGACAACTGGGAAGAAAGCAACCAAGAAAAAGAGAAAGTAACCCGCATCATCAAAGTCAATTAATATCTCAAAATATCTTCTTTTTACGAAAGTCTGAATGCTGGTTTAATGTAGCAAGCAATACGTGGATTTGCAGTGATGATCTTGGTGGCACGGAGGAGTGAAGGTCGAACATAAGGTCAACTGAGGGTATCTGTGTACACCACTAGCTTTAGCTCGGAACCATTATGCTAGAAGACTATGGTTAGTTGTTGCTTTGCCGAGGTGTTATGTCCACCAGGATCAGCACACGTATGAATCAGTACTTAGTTCAGCGTTCGCTGATGCGACGACTCTGACAGGTTTTGGATCATTTGTCTCTGGTCCTAGACTTCAATTTCTGGGTGACAGGTTTGATTTTGAACCTCACTGATCTTCGAAGCAACCTAGACTTCTTCCACTCAACAGCCAGCATAGGCATCATCTTTCAGTTCCTGCTGTGTCAGTTGAAGTATAGCACCTGATGGCAAGGTTACCATAGACTCTGAGAGCCCCGGCATAACTCTGAACGGCTTCCGTAGACTGCCCAACTTGACCCTGCCCTTAGTCTCAGTGCTCACAGCACCAAGTTGCTCCAGTAGGAGCCGCTCGTCTTCTAATGGCCTGAGGGACATTATCTGCACGGAGCGGACACGCGGTGTCTCGGCTGGGTGGCAGACAATGTTCATCTCCGGAGCCGGGCTGAAGGGGATCTCATCCAGTTCCGGGCCGTCGATCTCTACGGAACTCAAGACTCCGGATTCTAGGCGTTCTCCCTCGACGTGACCTAGAAGCTCAAGGGAGACCTTTCCAACGTTAAGGAGCGCTGCCGGTATGGAAGTCTGGGCTTCAGTCAAATCGAATCTTAGGAATGGTCTTAAGCCGATTCTGGAAGCAAGCTCTCGCAAGGCTGTTTCGATGTCTCGAACGTTCGCGATGAGCGAGTCGATTTCCAAGAAGGATTCCTGAAACTAGCCCTACCTGAGACAGTTCATATTCCTTGTTGCGAGCGCTAGATAGACGAAATAGTGAGAGATGCCTTCCCCGTACAAGTTACCGTTGCAAGTGGCACGATCGTGTGGGAAGTGCTCTACAAGGGCGTCGCTCAGCCCATTTTATGAGCGCTTCTGTCTGTGGTTTGGACATGCATAGAGACTCAACCTGTGCGGCGATAATGGATTGTGGTGGTGTGGTTGAACACCAGCCACGGTCTTCGGTGAGCGTTAGAGAGCCTATTATCTTCTGCTGCCATACCATGCCACACCACACGTCAATCATTTATGTAATGGCACTCTAAGCTTTTGAAGGATAGACAGTATGAGGGCTAAGCATATCGGTATCGTAGCGTGCAGTGCGGAAGGAGCCGCATTATGTTATCGCACAATTTGTTTGGAGGGCGAAAAATTGATGGGAAGTTACACCCACCCAGAAGTTACCATGCACACCCATCCACTAAGTGAATACATGCGACACATTGAGGTGGGCGACTGGGGAGGCGTAGCCAACCTAATGTTATCCTCAGCCGATAAGCTTACAAGAGCAGGAGCCGACTTCGCGATATGTCCTGATAACACGATTCATCAAGCATTTGATCTTGTTATGCAAAAATCAACAATTCCATGGCTTCACATAGCCGAAGAAGTAGCGGCAGAAGCAAAACGTGGAGGCTACTACTGCCTTGGAATCCTAGGTACACGTTTCTTGATGGAGTCCAGTGTCTATCCAGACAAGCTCACTATGACGGGTTTAAAGAGCAGGATACCCAAAGCGGAACAACGTGAAAAGATCAACAAGATAATATTTGAAGAACTGGTCAGGGGCATCCTATCCCCGAATGCACGAAAATACTTCTGTGGAGTAATAGACGAGTTCAGCCAGTGGGGATGTGATGCTGTCGTGTTGGGCTGTACCGAGATACCTCTTCTGATATCCCCTAAGGATTCATCTCTGCCAGTATTAGACTCAACAAGAATACTTGCAAGGGCTGCCTTAAGAAATTCAATCAACATCCAACATTGACGCATCCAAATGAAACGGACTATTTTCCGTGCCAAAGCTAATGAGCGTCCATTAAAGGAGACTAGTTCAAGGTCTCTTTGTCAGTTTTTCTGCGTGTCGAAGGCACACGCTTCGATGGTGCGGGGAGTGGGATTCGAACCCACGAACCCCTATGGGATAGGCTCCTGAAGCCTGCGCAGTGCCAGACTTCTACGCCTTTAACCTGGCTTGGCAATCCCCGCAGATGATTTTGTTGATCATTCCGAGGTGCCTATTCAAGATAACGTTGATGCTGACGAGATCGACTTCAACTATTCCAGATCTACTTGAGGGTTTGCCAAAGTTTTAATGGGCAGGGAGGCTACAGTTTCAGAGTCTTGGGTATGGAGTATTCTGGCGCTCAACGCAAAGAGTCAACATCTCCGGTGAGAAGAGTTGTACTTGTACTAGCTGTTCTCTTCACGCTTTTTGTCTCTTGGTCTGTTGGAAGCCAGATCATCTGGTTCTGGCTGAACATGGAGGAGTTTGGTGAGCTCTTCTTGAGACCAGTCTATTTTGAAATTGTTGGTGGGGTCGTACTTGCATCTATAGCTTTTGTTAGACTTGATCTTCTGAATAGGCGTTCGTTGACTTGGTGGTTTCTCCAGCTTGTCGCATCCCTCTTCAGAGGCTATGGTGAGGTGGAGCCGGTCCGGATAGACTTCAAGTCGTTCAGACTCTCACTTGGAAGATTCGTCATCTGGCAGCTCACCAAGGTCTTCATTGGGATGTTAATGTTCCGAAACTACAGCTTCGGGATGGCGGTCTGGGCGATGGCTCAGGGTTGGGATCCAAGCTTGAATCTGGTCTGGGCCGTGTTCAACCTGCCTTTCGTGACCCCGCCTATGGACGGGTCATTTGCGGAGACGAATGTCATACCGATAGTTCCTGCTCTCACTCTGATTGTAGGTCCACTGCTTGGAGCTATTGGAACCCGCCTGATCATGCTGGTGGGTGTGACTGAGCTTGCAAGAGTATTCACCCCGACGCCGGATGAAGCGGTTGGAGCGAAGACTATTGCCGTCAGCTGGCGCGTCGCATCATTAGAGGGCCTCCTCTCGATCGGACTCTTCTGGTCTATGTTCAACAGCTTCTTCTCGCCTGCCATAGACTTCAACACGCGATACTTGATAGTTGGCCTTTGCCTAGGCGGTGCCTTATCCGCAATATTCTCCTTCCTCGACTTGCGTTACTCTAGAGGGTTCTCGAGTCTCACACGTCGAAAGACCTACCTCAGGATCTTAAGTCTCTTCCTGATAGCTCTTGTAACAGGCTCTGCGGTCATGATAAACAGCAGCATAGCAGACACGAGAAAGATTGAGTGGCTTGGGCCATACACCGCTCAGCAGATCACGGTCAACAGGTACTTGGCTGAGTTGGACAAGATCAAGGAGGTGCCGTTCAACTTCAGCCTAAACCCGGTCTCCCCCGGCGAGGTGACGAAGAAGGCAGCTGCAAACCGAGAGTTACTTGACAGGATCCGGCTCTGGGATTGGGATGGTAGCTTCGCAAAACTGAAGCCTGAGATCGGCCTCATACCTTATCTCGACTACGAGGACTCTGACATCCTAAGATTCAACGGTACACTCTACTGGGCCTCCACGATGAAGCCTATCCTGCCCAGCACAGTCAGACCTCAAGATAGGTGGTATGCTGAGCATTTCGTCTATACACATGCCCCTGGCGGCCTTCTCATGCTCAACGCCCACGATGGTAGGATAGTTGATACACAGGACTTCTTCAGGCAGAGGAGGATCTACTACGGGGAGGGGGGGTTGTTCTCAGCAACATGGGCGTGTTACCCGAAGGATCGCGAGAGAAGTGATGAGCTCGACAACTTCTTCTATGACGGCAGGGGAGGGGTCGATATAGGCCCCCCGCTCAGCTGGATATTCGAGTTCAACTTCTTCCTAGCATATCGTGACAAGTCGATCCATCTCCTCCGGTACAGGGACATATATGATAGAGTCAGGATGCTGCTCCCCTACTTCGAGTACTATTTCAACGATGCTCCAGTAGACAGCTTTCCAGTCACTGATGGGGAGAATACATACTATATGATCCCTCTGATCGTCAGACTCAATACGAACAAGGTTCCTTGGAGCAGCAATAACCCTTTAATGAGACATGTCGGATACGCGCTTGTAGACACCTACAACGGCGACCTGAAGATCATCGTGCTCGGCCAAGATTACTTCAGCCAACTCTTCAAGATGCTCTATGCGGAGTGGATTAGTGAGGAGGTTCCAGAGTGGCTTCACAGACAGATCAGGTATCCTGAGGAGCTGTTCAACTGGCGGGTCTCGATGTACAACTACTATCACATGACAGACCCGGTGACCTACATAGTCGCCAAGGAGTTCCTCGAGATCCCATCAGGCTTGGAGACATACTACATCATGACCGAGCCGCCAGGATTCGATAGGCCGGAGTTCATGGGCCTGTTGTCCCTTGAACTTCGTGGAGCACTGGGGAGGAATCTCGCCGGCTACATGGTCGTCCGCAATGACTACCCGCAGCTTGGTGAGATGATATTCTACTATCAGCCGATGAAGGAATCCAGGATTAAGCTTCTGGGCCCGACAGGCGCGATCGAGGCGTTAGAGAAGAATCCTGAGTTTGCATCACTGAAGACTCTGCTCAGACAGCCGAGGATAGGGGATAACATCCTGTACAGAGTCGGAGAGGATGAGGTATACTTTATCCCGGTCTACACGGCAGGAGCTGGGGGTGTAGTGACTGAGCTGGGCGTGGTAGCCTGCGTCGGCGCAGTCTTCACAGGCGAGTACTATGTTGGACTCGGCAGCACAGCTGAGGAAGCCTACAGGAAGTACCTCGCCGAAACCTCAAAGATAGGAAAGCCTGAACCGAGACCGACGGAGAGCCTGGAGCAGAGACGATCAAGAGTTATCAACCTCTTCGAGGCGGCCGGAGTACGCCTCACAACACCAAGCGCACTGAACCCCCACGTCTCATACAGTGAGGGATCAGCAGACTACAGAGCCAGTGACCAGTGGAACAGCACCAGAGAGGCGGTCGAGAGATTCATCACAGACTGGGCCTCCAAGACGGACAAAACCCTTATGTGGCAAGAGAAATCAACCATAAACTTCGGCGTCCTCATAAACGTTGAAGGGATAGTTGAACTTCACTACGTATCAGTTAATCTTGAGGAGTGAAAGGCATCGGTGATCGACGGTGAGTCTCTACAAGAAGCGGCGAGGGCCTAAACTTGATTCGGCAGACGTGGCGACCGTCCTGGTCGGGGTAGTAGCCATAGCAGTAGTGCTCGCTCTTCTGGTGCGTCTTCAACGTGGATTACTCGGCATCATACTAGGCAGCCTAGCCGTCATTCTCGCAGCCTACTGGATACTTGACCTGCGAAGAACCCTCCGGCGGGAGCTGAGGATCAGGCCTTCTGAGACTAAGGGGTGGAATCACGACATCATTGAGGACGGAAAAGAGATCCTCGTGGTTGGGAAGGTTCCAGGCCCACGTGAGAAGATAGAGGTCCTTCTACGTGGCGATCTGCTTGAGGTTAAGGGAAGTCGGCACTTCCGTGAGCTCATTAAGTTGCCCACAAGAGCATCCATCCTTGGCACCGTATACAACAACGGGGTGCTCGAGATCAGGCTGAAGAAATGACTCATCTACAAGGAACCGATCTCAAGGTTGCGAGTATTGCCTCTGGACCCCCATCATCATGAAGAGATAAGATAATCGCCAGAGAGGCCTGTATCCAAGATTGTTGAGAAGAGAACGTTTAGGAGAAGCAACACTAGTCTTGGTCACATGCCCAGACAAGGAGAGCGCTGACAGAATCGCGTCATCCCTCACCACGAAGGGGTTGGCGGCATGTGTGAACGTAGCGGAGGGGGTGAGGAGCCTCTATCGATGGAGAGGCAAGATTGAAGAGTCAAGGGAGCTGCTTCTCATGATAAAGACACGGAAAAGAATCCTGGACAAAGTCATTTATGAAGTGAAGTTGCATCATCCTTATCAGACTCCTGAGATAATCGCATTTCCGATAATAGGTGGTTCCCAAGAATATCTCAGGTGGCTCATAGAAGAGACATCTCATAGGGCTGACACCTGTAGATCTGGTGGTGCAGTTGACGATAGTAGTCCGAAGAGAAGACATAGATACGATCGTTGAACACTGTCGAGGCGGTTATCCGTTGGAGACCTGCGGAATTCTCCTTGGCGAGGCTGATCTCGGAATCAGGAGGGTCTCGATCGTCTTTCCGACTGAGAACATTCTGCAATCTGAGAGGGAGTACCAGATCAACCCTCAGGAACAGCTCGAAGCATTCATGAAAGCTGATGAACTGTCACTTGAAGTGGTCGGATACTATCATAGTCATCCGTACTGGCATGCTCATCCCTCAGCCACAGATATCGAGAGAGCGAATCAGCCCAACTGCTCCTACATTATCTACTCGAACGTGGACAATGAGGTCAGATCGTTTGAATGGGATGGCAAAGAATTCAGACCCGAGGAACTCATCATACGTGAGGAGTGAACTGACCTAGAGGATTCTTCACCTACCAGAAATTTAGAGGAAGAAAGGTCGCCGGCGTTCATCTTGAAGAGACTCGTCGTGCTGAAGTTTGGCGGCAGCCTCATAGACTTCTCTGGGAAAAATATTCCAGTAATTGTCAAACGTATCGTTGAGCATAGGAGGGGAGACTTCGGTCCCGTAGCCGTGTTCTCAGCGCCGAAAGGTGTAACTGATCGGCTTCAAGCCATCGGTGAGGCGAAAGCACTACATCAAAGCTACGATCTCGACTCACTATTCACGTCATACTCGACCCTAGCATCGACCTGCATCAGCAGAGACCTCATCCAAGAATTCATGGATGAACTCGATGAGTACAGACGTGATGTAGAGGAGACTCTCCTGAAGATCGATAGACGCTTCAATGGTTCAGCCAGAGCAAAGGTCCTGACGAGCGGCGGCGAACTTCCCACCGCCACACTGATGAGCTACGTATTAAGGTCACGTGGATTCGAGTCCTGCTGCCTCGAGAAGAGATCGTGGCCCATAGTCACCGACGACAATTT
>JAWCLX010000003.1:11702-17208 GCA_038850385.1 Bathyarchaeia archaeon
TGAGAATGCCAGTCTCGAAATTGAGTTAAGCAAGAAGAGGCTGCCTGAGATCATCGCTCGGCTTGAGGAAGGCAAGATCGTATCGGCTGCTGGTTTTCTCGGTTTAACCCATGATGGCCTAGAGACGATTCTTGGGAGAGGAGGATCAGACCAGACGGCTGTCTTCCTCTCATATCTCCTCCGCGAGAGATACGATGTTGAGACGATCCTTATGAAGGAGACACCGGTTCAGAGTGCTGATCCCGCCATCGTCAAGGATCAGACGCTTCACAACATTCCCTTCATGACATATAATGAGGCTTCGAAGGCAACTGTCTCAGGCATGACGATTGTGCAGAATGCTGCGGTCAGACTCGCTATGACACACAGGCTACCGATCAAAGTAGTTCCACTGCACAACCCTGAAGCTGGAACGATCATCCAAGCTGAAGACCCGAGCCCCATCATAGTCAAGTGTGTGACAGGAATGAGCAACTGTGCGATCATAACTATGAACAGTGAAAGAAGCAGATCCCTGGAGGACTGCCTGAGACTATGGGAGGGCTATGACAGCTTCCTAGACCTTGGAACAGAGGTGATAGAGACAGGGCAGGTGATAAGGGATTTCTTAATATTGAGTGCAGACTTTGTGAGGAGGCATGAGGAGCAACTCAGATCATTCGACAAGGGTATGATTATCGAATACGGTGTGGGGATAGTCACATTGATCGGTGACAAGATGAAAGATTCTGCCGGCACAGCCTCCATAGCGGTAGGCGCGATCCCTGACATAAATATAAAGCGTGGAGTATTTGCTCCCCACACCTCACAGATAATCCTTGTGCTTGAAGAGGAAGATGTCGAGGAGACCATT
The DNA here is from genome assembly GCA_038850385.1 of Bathyarchaeia archaeon. GTDB lineage: Archaea > Thermoproteota > Bathyarchaeia > 40CM-2-53-6 > RBG-13-38-9 > JAGTQV01. The sequence continues at coordinate 12,556 of JAWCLX010000003.1, forward strand.
AGAAGGATCCATATGCGACTTGGCAGGATTAACAAGACCGCCAGCTTGTAAGCTTCCAGATTCCCGTAATCCGCCTGATCCACGTGAATGTTTAAGAATATGTTAACTCCTCTTCTGGCAGACTTAAGCTTAAGATGTGAATCAAGTGGAAGCGCTGAAGAAGATAAAGGTCAGGGAGCTCTCAACACCTCCCCTAACCGTCCCACCTACCTACACGATCTCAAAGACCGTGGGGGCGCTGAAGGAGGCTGGTGCCTACGAGGTCTTCATAATAGAGGGAGACAGAGTCGGTGTAGTGACTATCAGAGATATCCTGAGGGTCTCCCAGGTCGAGGGGGTTAAGGTCACCACAGTGGCGAAGTATCCCACAAAGCTCTCGCCTGAAACAAGCCTCGGTCAAGCTGCCAGAATCATGACGGACAGCAGGCTTAGAGCCCTGCCGATAGTGGAGGATGGGGAGGTCACGGGCGCGGTCACCGTCAAGAGGGTGCTGGAGTTTCTGTTAGAGAAAGCCCCCCTTAACTTTCAAGTGGGATCCTTGGCTTCTGGGAATCTAACAATGATCTCTGAGAGCGATACCGTAGCGAGAGCTAGAAACCTGATGGTTGAGAAGAAGATCGATCATATCCCCATTACATCGGATAAGAAGGTTTCTGGCATCGTCACGTCAAGCCAGATTGTCTTCAATCTCGTTCCTAGGGAGAGGATAGGGAGTGAGGCCGCAGGGTTGGAGGGTCACAGGATCCTAGGGTTCCAAGCCAGATCCATTATGGATTCAGACCTTCTCCTTTTTCCGGCAGAGAAGGAGGCGTCAGAGTCTCTGAAGTGCATGTTGAGAACAGGCAAGACATACTCACTGGTAACCGTCCTTGACATGGTCCAGGGGATCGTCACACCAAGAGACTATGTCAAGATCGTAGCTGAGCCTGCGGTGAAACCTGAGATCCCTGCATACATAGTCGGATTGCCTGAGGACCCGTTTGAGTCCGAGGTTGCCAAGTCGAAGTTTCTTAGTGTAGTAGCCACGCTGAGTAAGGCCTTCCCTGAAATCGAGGAAGCTAGGTCGATAGTAAAGACCTCCGAGTCTGTCAAGGGAAAGGAGCGACGGAGATACGAGGTCGATGTCGCCTTGACAACGGCAAGAGGCGTCATAACATACACTCACACTGGCTGGGACCTACCAGACATCTATGATGAACTCGCTGTCAGGCTGAAACGTCTCATGACAGAGAAGCAGCGGCCTACCAAGAGATACCTGCGCAGAGGAATTGGGAAGACGAGAACGCGGTGAGGTCACCGTATAGCCGATATACTCAAGGACTCTGCCCTGAAGTGGACGTAGGCACTCTTTCCTTCAGCCAGACCAAGTTCTCTGATAGAGCTCAAGGGCAGCTCAGACTTTACGGGAAAACCTACATCGACCACTACACGTGCACTGGACTTCATGCGGACTATCTCCAACACTGTCCCTGAGAGGCTGTTGCATGTGCACCCGCACCACCTATGATTCTTGACCTCAGGCTCCGTTGAGATGACGACGTCCTCAGGCCTGAGCGTGACCAACACCCTCTCCTTTTCTGGATTCCCAGTAGGTGGACCTGAGATCTCAGTGTCGCCTATCCTGATCAAGGCCACATCGGATAGTTCTTGGATGACCCTTCCGTCATACACGTTCAGCCCCAAGAACTCTGCTACAAACCTTGACTTGGGCCTCTCTAGGATCTGGTCGCAGTGGCCTATCTGTTCAACTTGACCATGATCCATGACCGCGATTCTGTCAGAGAGCGAGCATGCCTCGGCCAAGTCATGAGTCACGTAGACAACGGTAACCTCCAGATCTCTAAGCAGGCTCTTGAAGTCTGTCCTCAGGGCCTCCCTGCCTCTCGGATCCAACGCGGAGAGAGGTTCATCCAGAAGCAAAACTTCAGGGTTTGTGACAAGGGATCTTGCCAGCGCGACACGCTGCTTCTCGCCGCCGCTGAGTTCATGGGGATAAGAATCGGAGAAGTCAAGGAGCCTAACAAATCCCAGAATGGAGCGAGTCCGAGCCTCAACCTCCTTCCCAGGCAGGTGCATAGCCTTGAGGCCGTAGGCCACGTTGTCATGCACCTTCATATGAGGGAAGAGAGCATAGTTCTGAAAGACATAGCCGATTCTTCGCTTCGAGGGCTTGACATGAATCCTCCTTCTCCCCTTCCATCCGTCGACTATGACATTGTTGATTTGAACCTCGCCTTCATCAGGGTAGCAGAGGCCGGCGATCACGTTAAGCATAGTCGTCTTCCCGCAGCCACTGGGCCCCACGACTGACAGCAGCTCATTCCTCCTCACGTGTAACGTAACTCCATTCAGGACATTCCTATCACCGAAACTCTTGCTGACTGATCTGAGTTCGATCATAATCTTGCCCCGTATCTTTTGCGGCCGAGCAGTCTGAAGAGGGCCAAGACACTGAATGAGATCAGCACCAGAACTGCTGAGAGAACGTTAGAAGCGATCGGGTCCTCAGCCAGCAGCATATAGATTGCTAAGGGCATAGTCTGGGTTATGCCGGGAAGGTTTCCTGCAAACATTAATGTCGCACCAAACTCACCCATGGACCTTGCCCAAGTCATTATTGTTCCAGCAGCCAACCCGTGTGTGGCAAGGGGAAGAGTGATCGTGAAGAAGACCCTCAGTCTAGAGGCGCTGAGGATCTTGGCGCTGTCGATGTATGCTTTATCAACATTCTCGAACGCCGCCTTAGCAGACCTCAACAAAAATGGGGAGGCAACGAAGACTTGGGCTAAGACGACCGCGAACGTACTCCCTGGAAGGACTACCCCAAATTCACGCAGTGCCGGTCCAAGGAGTCCCCTAGGCGCGAACGCGAGCAGGAGTGCAACGCCGGCTACGGCTGGTGGAAGAACTATCGGAATATCTAGGATTGTGTCCACAATGGCTTTTCCAGGAAACTTCCTAGTGGCCAGCAGGTAGGCTGTCGGAACGCCGAAGATGAATGAGGCCACAGTAGCCGAGAAGGATGTGACAAGACCCACAGTTAGAGCGCTGAGGATCTGCGGGTTCCTCAATTGAGAGGCGACCTTATCGATGTCAAGACTCAAAAAGACCGCTGCAAGGGGGATGGTGACGAAAAGGATGAAGAGTAGACACAGGCCACCTAGGAGAGGCATCAGGATCCAGTCTGAGATATGGTCAGGAACCAGAGCCTTCAACACCTGTGAACCCCCATTTCCTCATTACCTGCAAACTCTCTTCAGAGAAGACGTAGTCAAGAAATGCAAGTGCCAGACGGAGCTGAGGTGCATCATTAAGGACAGCTATCTGGTATGACGTCTTGACGTTCAGTTCAGGAGGGATTGAGAGTGCCTGCAATTTCACCCCTCTGACGGCAACGTCTGAGAAGTATACGAATCCGGCGTCAGCTAATCCCGCCATAACTTTAGTTACAACCTGCTGTGCATTCGCTTCGTAAGCAACCACGTTAGCTAAGACTTTCGCTCGATACTTCTCAACAGCCGGATTCTGGTAGTACGCACTTTCACGATCGCCCCAGCTGCTCTCTATCTTCGAGAGGACCTGACTCGTATAGTTGCCGAGGGGAGTCTTGAAGTCTGCGAGAACTATCCTGACCCCCTTCCTAGTCAGATCCTCGATGGTCTGAAGGTGTGCAGGATTATCCGCCGGCATAGCGACCGCGATGTAATTGTATGCGAAGACCCTCGACCTATTCTGGAAGATCAGACTCTTGCTCCTGAGCAGATCAATCTCTGCTGTGCTCGCCGAAGCAAACACGTCGCATGGCAAACCTTCGAGGATCTGCTCCCTCAAAGTATTGGAGCTGGCCAAGTTCAGCACGACATCAACGTTATGTCGCCCCTCAAACCTGAGTTCATACTCCTTGAAGAGGTTGGTCAAGGATGATGACGCGAAGATCCTGAGCTGAACCTTGCTCGCCTGAATATAGTAGACGTAGCCCGCAACAAGGCTGGCTGCGATCAGCGCAACCATAAAGCTTGCTAAAAGCAGCCTCCTCGGTCTTTTGATCAAGGTGGCGGACTACACCCCTGCCCTGTGAATTCTGCTTCGTCATCAATATCAACGTTTTTCAAATGGTTGAACAGCCTCAAAAAAACCGAAGCTAGAAGCTTCTCTTCAGGTGTTCGTAACCTCTACGCTCGATCTCGCATACTCCATCTTCAGACCTCAGTGTAACCCTCCCTTCCTCAGCGGTAACGTTTCCTATGCACTTCAGAGTAAGTCTCCTTGCGCTTCTCCTGAAAACCGCCGGTTTCATAGTCACGACTAGCTCATACTCTTCGCCGCCGTAGAGTGCAAGTTCAGCAGCATCAAGACCAGCCCTCAAGGCGTACTCCTTGACACGGTTATGGATTGGGAGATGCTTTATCTCGAATCCAACTCCACTCGACCTGGCAAGTTCGTGGAGGCTCCACGCCAAGCCGTCACTTGAGTCGATCGACGCTGTGGCAAGATGGTGCTTTGCGAGAGCCAGACCCTCTCTCAGCCTTGCCTTGGGCATGAATACGGCAGACATGGCCTCAACCTTCAGCCTCCGAGGAACTTTCAAGTCCTCCTTGATTATTTTCAGGCCGAGGGAGGTCAGACCGAAGTCTCCTGTCACAGCCACTTTGT
>JAWCLX010000003.1:17218-29668 GCA_038850385.1 Bathyarchaeia archaeon
CGTGTCGCGTCGAATAATCTCGTCCTCACCACAAACCCCAAAGGCTGAGACGTCAATCACCAGATCCTCCGACTCATTCGTGTCACCTCCTAAGACGTATGCACCGTACTCCCTCGCTCCCGAGTTCAGTCCTGAACCGATCTCACGAATGTCACGTTCACTCAAGCTTCTCGGCAGGCCTAGTGAAGCGAGTATAGCCAGCGGTCTAACCCCTTTAGCAGCTAGGTCACTGATGGTGGAGACGACGGCTTTGCGTGATGCCTGCCAGAGACTCATACCTCTCGGTAGGTCTGTCATTCCCACTAGCATATCACATTTCAGAACAGCCAACTTTTTCCCCTCTATGCGGACAGCTGAGACATCATCCCCGAAAGGAATCGGGTTACCAGGCATCCTCTCTTGGAGGCTCATGATGATCTCGATGATCCTCCTCTCGCCCAGCCAGCTCTGAATCAACATACCTCCCCTTTTCACTAGGTTCAACTATTCTTCCAGTACCAATTGAAGGGTTCTACAAACGCTTATGAGGATCACTGATTTAGATTCTCAGGCCCCGGTGCTCGCCCCGGTTCCTGCAAACAGGGCGGGAGAGCTCAGCCAGGTAGAGCGACGGCTTCGTAAGCCGTAAGTCCTGGGATCGAAGCCCAGCCGGGGCTCTACGCATAGCCAGACTATAGCTCTAGAATGGTCGGAGGCAGAGGTGAAGCATGTGGTGGAATATCGTAGTCAGCCCCCCATCGTACCGGTCTTCGAAAGCATTGGACATCATAAACTCACCAAGCGGACGTAGTACATGCTTCTCCCAAGGTACCGCTCCCCAACTCTCTTGAAACGTTCAGGGTTGTCCGTGACTATGTAGAGCTGCGACGCCTGAACGCCCGGGGCCTGGAGACTCCTCTCCTGAAGTATCCTTGCAACGTTCTCTGCAACTGCAGCGGCTGGGTTGACCATCTTCACATAGTCTGGAAGGGCTGCGCGCAGTGCATGCATAAGTGGAGGATAGTGAGTGCAGCCGAGGATGAGGGTATCTATCTCCTCGTCAACCAGAGGCGCTACGTACTTTCTTGTTATTGTGTAGGTCTCAGCTTCTCTGAACCATCCCTCCTCAGACAAAGGCATCAGCAGTGGACATGATTGGGAGAAGACCTCGACATCGCTCTTCCCTTTCAACCTCTTCTGGTAGACACCGCTGTTTATGAGGGATTCAGTTCCAATGACACCTATCCGTCCACTCTTGGTCTCTCTCAGGGCTAGGTCAACGGCCGGCCCGATTATCTCGAGAACAGGAATCTCCGCCTCATCCTTCAGTTGCTCGTATGCAAAAGCCGAGATCGTATGGCAGGCTAGCACAACCAGCTTCACGGAATAGTTCCGCAGCAGGAACTGAAAACATTCTTTAGCATACCTGAGGATGGTCTTCTCACTCTTGGATCCATAGGGGGCTCTGCCTGTGTCACCGAAGTAGACCGTGCTTTCATTCGGAAGTAGATCAAGTATTTCCCGCTGAATAGTTAGTCCTCCAACACCAGAATCTATCAGACCTATCATTTTTTCCCGTTCGTCTCTACCAATGGATCTCATCAAGAAGCACCAGAGACTTAGTCTCCTAAGTTCACACAGAATATAAGTTAGGTGTCGTCTTAACAATTGATTAATGAGGACTCTTGACCAGACTGCTTTACCTACAGGACCCTTACCTGAAAGAATGCGACGCAACCATAACTTGTGTGAACGATTCAAAGTATGTTATCTTGGATCAGACAATCTTCTATCCGAAGGGTGGAGGCCAGATAAACGACACAGGTGAGTTCACGCGTGACACTGAAAGCTTCGACGTCATCTACGTCGGCAGATTCTCTGGAGAAGTTTCTCATGAGGTGGATAGACCTGGCCTAAGGACTGGTGACATTGTACACTGCAGGATCGATTGGGACAGAAGGTATAGGATGATGCGCAGCCACACTGCAGCTCATGTCTTGATAAGTGTACTGTGCAAAAAGACGGATGCTCTGGTTACAGGAAACGAGTTGACCTTGGAGAAATCAAGATTCGACTTCAACCTCGACAACTTCGACAGAGACGTGTTCATGAGTTGCATCGACGAGGCGAACAAGATCCTGAGGAAGAACATACCCGTGAAAGCCTACGAGTTGCCGCGTGACGAGGCGCTCAAGATTCCGGGCGTTGTCAAGATGGCTGAGGCGCTGCCACCCCAAGTCTCTGAGTTGAGGATAGTCGAGATAGACGGAATAGACAAACAGGCTGACGGGGGCACACATGTACGCAACCTGCTCGAGGTCGGCCAGATAGAGTTTCTTAAAGCTGAGAACAAAGGAAAGAACAACAGACGAGTCTACTACAGGATTATTCCATAGAGCCAGCATCCCCAAAGAGATGGCCTGAGCTCTCCGGATCGGTCTACAACTGCATTACCAAGATCCGAGGCCCTGTAAGCAGGGGAATCTCATGCCTATGGGAACATCGCCTGCTGAAAACGTTAATCCAATTTGAAGGGAGTTTAGCGTGCAAGTGACTCATTCAAGAGGTTATGGGATCCCATTGTTGGTGTAGCATAGAAGGCGCTATCTTGCTATTTCAGGATAAATCGTGCAGCATCACATCTGACTGTCGTTGTCTATGCATATTTCTTGAAAACGTGAACCCATTTGATGTAGCTGAAGATCGGTGAGACCGTGAAGTGCTTGGGAAAAGGTGGACCATTCAGGAGATTATGTGTGTTTCGGTCAACCGGCTCTCAGCAGAATACTCACAAAGACAGATCGTGCGGCAATCGATCGTACTTTGCGACTCAGCGCGATTATGCTTGTCAGTTACAGGAACGTCTGTCGTCGCTGCGCCGGTATTTATGCACTTCACACTCTACCTGCTGCTTCACCGGAGACTGGTAGCATTCATCTTCCTAAGGGGCCCTCAATTAGGGGTGATGACGATCATGTACTTCTCGATGATTTTGTGTCTCTTCGCTCTGGCTGATAGTCGGCCTTAAGGAGTTTAGGTTCATATCAAGATGAAACAGCAGATTCAGACGGTACTTTATGAAATAACAGCTTGAGAGTTACGGCAGAATTTGGCGAGGCAGGATAGTCCGTCCTTCGACCGCCAGACCCATTAGGGAGCTAGACCTAGAGGCTTCTCTCTAACCCTTGATGGCTCCGAATGTGAGACCTCTGACAAGGTACTTCTGGATCGCGAGGCCGAATACTAGTGTCGGGATGACAGCGACGGTTCCGAGAGCAGCCATTATGCCGTACATGTGGCCTGCATCAGACTCGAAGAGACCTATCTGAACAGGTATCGTAACCGAGATCCTCTGCGTTATCGTCAACGCAACGATCAAGTCACTCCAGTTAAGTATAAATATGAATAGAGCCGTCACTGCGAGTCCCCCTCTTACAAGCGGCAATATGACTCTCACAAAGGTCATCGCGGGGCCACACCCATCCATGAGGGCTGCCTCATCGATCTCACGCGGGAGATCGTCGAAGAAGCTTCTCATCAGCCAGATGACGAATGGTACGGGGAAGAGGCCATAGAGCAGTATCATTCCAATAGGGTTGTCCATCAATCGCAGTGTCGAGAACCAGATGACTATCGGCATCAATATCGCTATCGGCGGGAGCATTCTGAAAGTCAGAAACATGTAGTCTCCTCCTGCCCTGTACCGTGACATTGCATATGCTGCAAAGGTTCCAACGAACAAGGCGATAGCTGTTCCCACAGTACTGAACAACAGGCTGTTCATTATCGCTTTGGTGGCTGTATCATGGATCAGCGGCTCAGCAGGCTTAACCAGCCCCCACTCCACCAACGTGTCCTTAGGGAAGAAGAGGACCAGGAAGTTAAGCATGGTCGGGTCCCAAGGCCACCAGTGAACTTCTGTCGGGCTCCACTCTGCGAAAGGCTTCAACGCCATAGTCAACATCCAGTAAATCGGGAATAGTGCGAAGAAAGTCACTCCGAGCCCGAACAAGTACTTGATGGCAATGTAGAGTATGTTCTCATATTGCGTCTTCATCTACGATCACCTTCCCGTCTGTGCAGCCCTCAGTGGCTTCACAGCATACCAGCCGACAACTATCAGCGTGATCAAGATTAGGAGGCTCTGGCTCGCTGTCAGGCCGTATTTGAGGTATTTGAATCCTGACTCGTAGAGGTTCATTGAGATCGTCTGGGTTGAGTAGCCTGGGCCTCCACCAGTCATCATGTATGGGTAGTCAAAGATCTTTATGCTCTCGACCGCTCTGAGGAGAATCGCGATCATCATCGGCCGTTTCATCATCGGGAGCACCACTCTCCTGAAAGTATACCACTTCGTAGCGCCTAGAACGTAGGCTGCGTTTATCGGATCTTGTGGAAGTGAGAGAAGCGCCGCTGACATTATCAGAAATATGAATGGAGTCCATTGCCAGATGTCCGCCAGCATGATCGATGCTAGTGCCCACGTAGGATCATTCAGGAATGGAATAGGATCCTTTATAATCCCAAGCAGCTGCAGTAGACCATTGGCTGGGCCGCTCCCAATAAAGATCAAATAGAATACGTACCCGCCAGCCGCAGGAACTACCATCATCGGAACGACTGCTGCCAACGTGAAGAATTTCTTTCCGAAGAAGTTGCCTGCGAATACGTATGCCACCAAGAAACCTAGTAGAAACTCGACCGGAACACATACAGCTGCGATGAATAAGGTTCGCAGGATCGATTCTAGGAAAAGCTGGTCGGACACAGCTTTGATGAAGTTTATGGGACCAACAAACTCGGCCCTCCACCACTCGATAGTTATCTGCGGGATCCAGTTGGTCATTCCAACGTACCATGTCAATGCGAAGGGGATCATCGCGGTGAAATTCATAAGTATCTGGACAGGGATCTGAAGCAAAGTCTTGAATTTCTGTGGATCTTGCAGCCAGCTTGCCAACTCCGACCCTCCGTTTTGGCGGACATCAATTAGACGCTTGCTGCATGTAATTAAGCATTTTGAGGCTGGGCTAGCGGCCATAGACCTTTTATAACTGTTGGTTTAGAGTACCGGCTAAGGAGAATTTGCTATGAGTGAAGCACCTAAGAAAAGTGAAGTTACGCGCAGAAGATTTGTGAAGACGGCGGGCGCAGGCATACTCGGTCTAGCTGTAGGTGCAGGGTTAGGATACAGTGCAGCGACGTCTATGGCTCCGGCTGGGGGTCCAGCTGCAACCGTCACGGTCACCGGCCCATCAGCCGCTTCCTTCCCATTCAACCTCCCCAGGAAGGGTGGCACTGTTGCTGAGAGGGCGATAAATGCGGCGAAGTATCTACTCGACCAGCATCCTGAATGGAAGGGTACAGAGCTTGTTCTCGCATGTGTCGGCGGATACGAACCAGGATTCAACGCTATGAAGGGGCGTTGGGAGCAGGAGACAGGGACGAAGGTAGTCGTCTCGACTACGCCTCTACCGAGCTTCTTCGAGAAGATGATGGTTGAGGCTGTAAGCAGGACTGGGAGCATAGACCTGATAAACGCCCAGACGATGTACCTGTCAGACCTGGCTGAGGCTGAGCTGCTATATCCTCTTGACGACTCAGCAATGTGGATAGATATAAGGGAGCGGGGGAGGCCTGACGGATACATATACCCGCTGGACCGAACCATCCCATACTATAAAGGCAAACTCTACGGATTCCTCCAGGACGGAGACGTTCAACTCCTATATTACAGGAAGGATTATCTGACCGACCCGAAGGAGCAGGAGGCCTTTGAGAAGCAGTACGGATACCCACTCGCGCCGCCGAAGACGATGGAGGAGTACTCCGACCAGAACGAATTCTTCACCAGACCACCAAATCTGTACGGCAACGCTGAGGCCAGGGAGCTGACACGTAACTCGTTCACCTGGTACCTCTACGTCACAGCGAAGAAATGGCCGAACTGGTACTACTTCGACGATGATATGAGACCGCAACTCACTACGGACGAGGCTATAGAGGCTGGACAGCTGTATGTTGACAACTCTAGGTATCATCCTCCAAACCAGCCTGAGCTGACAGGATTGTCGGCGTACCAGCCAATGGCAGAGGGCAGAGCCATCTTCAGCTTCGGTGCACCGTCGCTGGCACGTGTCCTTCAGGATGAAAAGGCAGCATCAAGGGGTAAGTGGGACACCTACCCAATACCGGGCTACTGGATCACCGGCCCTGATGGAAAGAAGATACTTAACAGGCGAAGCGTTAACCTGGCGAGCTGGAGTCTATGCGTCAATAATCACGGTAAGAAGAGGGATCTGGCTGTCTGCCTGGCCGCATACTTTGCAGATCCTGATGTTCTCGTGGATGCTATGGTTGCTCCTGGAACATGGCATGACCCGTGCAGGTATAATGCTGTAGGCCCGAACGCACCGGCTAGGCTTAAGGATGTGAGAGGCCCGGTGTTAACCGCCTTCGAGGAGAACGCCACCATAATGGCGCCCATGCTCTCAGGGATAAGAGGAGCTACAGAGTACAATGTAACATTGAGCAAGAACCTCCACGCTGCCATAACAGGTTCAATCGACATCGTCAAGGCTCTCGAGACAACGGAGAAGCAGTGGGAAGAGGCGACTGAACGCCTAGGCAGAGAAAAACAGATAGAGGCTTGGAGAGAGGTCAAGAAGTACTACCCGACGATCACCATCTAGAGAAGTCTGGAGAACACCTCCTTCAACCACCCTCTTTCCCTTTCCTTTTTTGGCTACATTCTGTCTGTTATCTACTGAAACCGTGCCTACAGAGGACTCTGTTTTCTAACCTCTTGCTGACCTCCAGAGTGCGATACCAGCCGCCACTGCCAAGAAGTTCAGAGCAGGATGAAGCAGGATCGAATGTATCGTCAGCTGTTTGAGCGCAGCCTCTCCTAAAGAGGCGAGCCGGATGGAGTTCTCTATCAGTAGCCCGATAAAAGCCCCTGAAGCAACCTCTGAGGAGGACACCTCACCAGCTGCCCAATCGAAGAGCTCGAACAAGACTATCGCTGCTATCATAAAGGACAAGAGCCTAGTCAAGACGCTCTGGATAAAGGCCAAGTGCATAAACTGGATCAAAGTGGAGATGGCCAGTCCGACACCCAGAAAAGAGACCGAACCTGCAAGAAAGCACCTTGAATCAAAGGCTGAAGTGTGCGAACCGCTGTAGGCGACATGTCTACTCAGTAACGAAGAAGTGGAGAGAACGACTACGGAATAGAAAACTAAAACTACCCCAAAAAAGAGCAATGACAATTCAAAGGCTAGGCCGTAGAAGAACAAAATTAGGGGAGCTGTCAGAGAGATTGTTGAAAGAAAAACTCTGAAGATCACTGCCATCGATAGATGCGTTGTTCTACGGGTTGTCACATAGTTCGAGACCAACACCACCCAACCGAAGTGGATAGCAACCAAGGCGAGTCTTTCGATCAACGTTACCACAACTGAAAGAGAAGGTGCGACATCAGCAGGCAAGGATGTCGCGATCGCAAGAGTGAAAGCTTCACCAACGCCAAAGCCGACTGCAAAGATCGAGCGAGATCCAGGATCCAGAATCTTCAGCTGTGGGTGTCTGGTCAAGAAAAGATAGGCTGAGAGGACCTCAAGCAAGTCCAGTGAAGTGACTATCATCATGTATGGGAGCGTGTCAGGGTTCGATGTGATGGGGAAGATAGTCCAGATAGTTGATAATAGCACAGCCCTCGTGGACATAGCGAAAGCCCAGCTCAACCAGCCGAGGAATAGTGGCCCAGGATGCAGGCGAAGCCTCTTCGCCGCCGCCAGGAGCGGAATCAAACCTCCAGAAAGTAATGCCAGAGAATTGAGAAAGAGCAACATACTCACCTGTCAGCCTTGGATTCTCCAGCATATAGAAATTTGAATCCTTCCGTGAGTGTGAACAGCCATCGTCTGTTGAGATGAATGATCAAAGGAATGCCCTTCAGATGCAAGATTGGCTGTCACTGCCTCTCACCGCATTCAGAGCAGTATTCTGATTGCGCCGCCACGGGGGCGCCGCATCTTGAACAGAACTTCGGAGGAACCCTGTTCCGCTCTTGGTCTACTACCATTACAACAAGGTTCGATGAGGCTAGTTTCTCAATTTTCAGAATATTACCCATGGTTTTACCTACATTAACGGGGGAACCTTGAGCCTCGGCTGATATGATCCGCTGGTCTAGGACGACATCTGTCTTCACACTGACTTCGGCTACGTCCCGGTAGACCTCACAAAGAAAGCTTGAAGCGAGATTGAGAATCGTGTCAGCCACTGACGGATCAAGGATAGTGAATGCTAAGTTGTAGTAGTAGGGTGGAGCGATGTAGCCTGGCGGAGGCTGCGGTATCGTCAATACTTGGATCCTGAATCCTTTCTCTTCAAGGCGTTGAACGAAACCCAGTTGATGTAGGTCTTCCGGATCTTTAGGGTTCTTCCAGAGAAGGACTGTGAAACCTGCCTTCTTGTATTGTCTTATGGAATCTGTGGGGGATGCTGACGGCTCCATCAATGCACACCAAGGCTTCACAAGCCTCATACAGGGAGGAGTTGTTTAAAGCTTGAGAGGCATGACAAGAATCAGGTCGACTTTTCTGAGGAGAAGGGTTGAGGCGCCGCAGATAATTCAAGGGGAGCGACCTCGAGACCTGCAAGCTCTATACATGATGGAGACATAGACTGCAAAGGTGAAGGTTGAGAATATGGCTGAAGCCATTGCCCACGGCCAAACTGAGACCTCATAGCTTCTCGGGCTGGCCCATTCCGCTGTGAGTGTCTTGGGTGAGTCCATGAATACTTGGCGAGATAGACTGCGGTCGCTGCGGGAATCACTCCAGCCGGCGAATATCGGAGTCTCCTTTCCTCTGGCAGCGTCCAGGTCTAGGTTCAGTGTGACTGTGGCTGTGCTGTTCACATCGTGCCAGCCCGCGCCCTGAAGGGAGCCGTGTTCCGAATTGACGGTGAGCAGGTACTGCTCCCTATACCTGACTTTGATCACGAGATCCCGATTCACATATATGATTACTGGATTCTTGCTTGGGCCATCCTCCACGGTTGTCAGCATCAGTCTCTGATCCCCAGATAGCGTCACAGTCTCAGGCAGCGTCAAGGTGTGGTTTCCCTCTTCCAGATACACTGTCAGCCACCCCCCGATGCCTGTTGTGAAGGCTTGGCCGTCTATCTCTATCTGGAGTGACCTGACACCGGTCTCTATCCTGACCGGGAACTTGTCCACTAACTCTATCCTGATTGTGGGTGATAGGCCTATGATCCGTGGCTGACCACCATCATAGATGATCTCTAAACCCACAAACCTTCTTGCAGACTCATCCAAGGAAAGAACTGCAGGCAAAGAGACCAAACCTTCCTCTAAGCTCGTTTTTGAAATAGTGACGAACGATCTCTTGTCCAAGTCGTAGAGTGCCACAACGCGGCTGCCGCCTTCTTTGACTTTGGGCAGAGTCAGGTTGATGAAGAACAGCTCTAATCGACGAACCGCCTCTGGATGAGAGGTCTTCAAGGTGTGTATGCCCGTTGCTGAATCGTTCACTGAGTAGCGTCTCAGTGATTCAGGAACAATGCTCTCGAGACTCTTCAAGCTGGAAGCTCTAACCCTCTCCAGAAAATCGACAACGAACGTGAAGGCTGTCAAGTCGTAGCATCCAGTATCCTCAATTGTGAAGACCTCATGCTCAGCCCCTGAGATGAGTCTCCACTCCTTCTGGAACCACCTCTTCCCACGCCAGCCTTCCTCAGGAAGGTTCCTGTAGTACTCCTCACCTTGATGCCAGAACCAAGCCTTCTCACCATACATCAGGAGGATGCTCTCCCTGACATTCCTTGAACGGAGGGCGCTCGCATAGAGTTCAACACCACTCGAAGTCTTATGCTTCTCCACCATCTCTTTCCAGTTAACCATGGCCGTCATCACCACAGCACCGTCAGGCCCGGAATCAGCCCCTTCAGGCATAGTGAGCTCGTAAGCTAGTGCGATGCCGCCGGTTGAGTAACCTAGAACGAAGGCGTATGTGTAGGTCTTTCTGATCCACCGGCAGACCTTTGAGATGAGCCTGCTATCAACTCTGTAGGAGATCTCCCCATCACTCAGGGCCAGCATGCTGTAGTAGTGTGAAAGGTCTTCAATGAAGCGCATGGTATTCAGAGACTCAAGCCTATACGGGTTGATGGTGACGTAGGCCGGCAAGTATTGACCTCCACCCAGCCAAAGAACACAGGCGTCGGCTCCTGGCCTAATCCAATGGTACCACTTATACCCAGCTATCACCTCGACCTCAGCCTTCTTGTGTGGAGTATACTCCTCCCCTGCCGAGCAGAACGGAATAGAGGTCAGTAGTAACGCTGTTACAAAAATGACACGTAGCAGAAACAGACTCAGCGACGCCTCCCTAAAGCAAGATAGAACAAGGTTGCGGCATCAAAGATGATAATCGCTATCGATGCCAGGATGATTATGCCAGGCGTCTGGTCAGTCTTCCACAAGGCCTTGACAGTCTTCGGAGAGGTCATCTTAACCTGCGCCACAGTAGTCTCTGCATCAGAGTCTCCGCTCCACTTCATGAACCTGTATTCTTGGGGGGCAAAACCTCTGCTGTACTCGATGAATGAGCGGGGAGCTGAGAAGGTTGCGGTTGAGCCGTTGGGGTACCAGCCCCCACCATAAACCTCTCCGATCTCAGACGTGACCAAGAGGTAGTGCTCAGTCTCATACTGGGGGGTCAGAGTCACATCTTTCTCTATCTCGACTATCCGCGGATTGCTTCGTGAGCCGTCATGCCATCTCAGGAAGTTCAGGCGGGTGTTGTTGGCAATGTATATTGTCTGAGGGATCTCGACCAAGTATCTTCCTGCCTCTGCACGGATCCTAACAAGCCCTGATTGGTCAGGCTTAGCTTCGGTGCCTGACCATTTGATCGTCTCAGAAGAGACAGCAGTTTTGGGGAGTATGATGATCACTTCGACCCCTCTTTCAACTACATGTTCACTGACTCTAACAATGAACCTCCTGTGAAGTGTCTCATTCCTGTAGATCCATCCACCGAGATGCCAGTAGCGTAGCAGTGCCTCAAACTCCAATTCACCTTCACCCAGAGGAGCTCTAGTATAGAAGAGAAAAGATTTTGAGCCATTACCCTCCAGGAAAAAGACTCGTGGATCCATCATAACCTCTGAGTTGTAGTTGTAGACGCCGACATTCATCATGGTTCTTTGTCTGCAGGAATAGATCACTGAGACGTTTATCGTGAACTCCTGCCCGGCGAAAACATCACTGGGAAAGACGATTCTGTCAAGCGCAAGAAAAGGTTCAGGCTCTGAGATGACTTCAGTTGAGGTGCTTACGAGGCAACTTATGAGTAAAACTTGAATCAGCAGGATGTAAGGTATCGAATGTCTCATTCTATCACTGCCACTTTTCCCGGTGAGCTGAAAGCTTCTCTATTTGAAGTCTACGCTAGGCAACTAGATATCTTCGATGGGAAGCTATTTCAATCAAACTATAGATGGTATTCCAGCTCTTAGAGTAGGCTGTGTAACGTAGACAAACTTGGTCGCTGGCTCATTGGAGGTGAAGGATGCGTGAGTGACGGAGACGCAGCCGTCAGAAACTTCCAGATAAATAGGAGACTACTGAATGGGAAACACAAGCTCTCTGAGGTCTTCTCAGGCCTCGAGTATTCGCCGGCTATCCGTGAACTCTTCAGTGAAGACCTGAACCTTGAAATACTGCGCTGCCTAGATGTTGAGATTACTGATGATGCAACCTATATGAGGGTCAGAGATCTCGATGGTCGACTGCTGATAAATCCCCACTACCTCAGAAAAGGAAGGAAGGAGTTCATATATCTGGATCTTGTCCATGAGTTGACCCACATCAAGCAGTACTGGGTTGGACGCGAACTCTACGACCCAAGATGCAGATACATTGACAGACCGACAGAGCTCGAAGCCTTCACAAGAGCAGTTACTGAGGCGAAGAGGATAAGGCTCTCCGAGCTTGAGATCTACGAGTACCTCGGAGTTGACTGGATTTCAAATTCAGAACATAAGGAACTGGCTGAACGACTAGGCATCACACCTCCAGCACGAGCAGGCAAGCATCGTAGGGTCCACGACAGGCTGCAGCCCCATTCTGATCTCCTGAACAATAACCGCAGCTCCAGAAAACTCAATCAGATGCATGAATGAAAAGAATTACTGAACTCTTCAAGAGGTCCATGCAACCAGACGTCTCCTACGCCGTGGTTGCGAGGTCGACGTTTGAATACATTTTAATATCTGGGTTGAAATCAGCTAGTCTGGGATTGCGACATGACTGAAGCTGCTAAGACTAAAGTTTCGAGGAGGGGCTTTGTTAAGACCGCTGCCACAGGGATAGTTGGCTTCGCTGTCGGTGCAGGGTTAGGATACAGTGCAGCGACGTCTATGGCTCCGGCGGGGGGT
>JAWCLX010000004.1:0-2904 GCA_038850385.1 Bathyarchaeia archaeon
CCGTTCCAAGGTAGGTGAATAACATTATCAAGGTGTCGAGTCTAGATCGTGAAGAGTATGACTGCGATAAGGCCGAGATCGCCTTTCAACAGTGGAGATGAAGAACCCTGCCTCCACAGAAATAGCAGACCCTGAGATGAGAGGCGGAGGTGAACGGATGAAAATAGGAGTCTTCGCGGATACGCATGTTGGAAGGTGCATACCGAGAGCGATAGGCGAACTTAGAAGACAAGCATACAGACATGCCTTCACAGAATCTGTGAGCACCTTCATCAAGGAGGGGGTAGACTACCTAGTCCATGCAGGCGACATCTTCGAGAAAAGGAGCATGACACCTGCAGAGAGCCTCTTCGTGAAGGATGAACTCCAACGCTTGGTCGACTCAACAAGTGAGGTCCACTCCAAGCATGTGAAGATCTTCATGGTCAGAGGAAATCATGACGGAACAGTTGAGAGCAACGCGTTAGACTACATCAAACATCCACTCGCCGGATATCTCAAGATTATTGGTGATGAGACACTCCAGGACAGGGATGAAGCTGTGGTCGATGACAGCCTGATCCTCACAGGGATCTCATACCACCCATACATAGCTCGAAAGTTCGAGGAGGTCAAGCCTAGAATCAAGAGGCTCTTCAAAGACAAGAGTAGACTCAAGATATTGCTGCTTCACAACTTCATCAAGGGACACCACGAGATCCCGCCTGGCGTCCCGCAACATAATTGCCTGGATCTTGCAGGCCTCGAAGATCTCGGAGCCAACCTAATCGTGGCTGGTCACCATCACACCAGAAAGGTTTCAGTGACGAGATACGGGACTCTAGTGCTCACGCCTGGCGCGACTGAGGCGATAGACCTCTCTGATGAGGGCTCCTACGGAGTATACATCCTCGAAGGAAGAGACTTAAGATTCATCCCCCTGAAGCCGCTCCACAAGATCCACAACATAAGAGTGGACTCCGCCCAAGCTGCGAGACCTGCGGAATGGTTCGTCGAGAATGCGGCTGAGGAGGTCAGCGGCTACGTCTCGACTTCACAAGCAGAAGGCGCAGACTCCATCTTGAGGATCCTGCTCCTCGGCTTGACTGATGGGGACCCATACGGTATAGAGTGTTCAGTCAGAACGAGGCTTGAAAGGATTACGAAAGACACTTCCAGGATACTGTATGTGGATGTAGTTAATCGAGTAGAGGAGGCGCGGCGACAAGTCATCCAGATGAGCTCGAGCGGAGCGTGGGCAGCACCAGAGATCCTTATGCAGCTTGGAAGAATGTCAGGAGAGGCTGCCAAGATAGTTGAGGAGGTGAGTATGATGCTGGATGAGAGGGCCAGCCAGACGACTGGGCTGCTCACAGCCTCAGACCGGTCCCCGTTTGTCAACCGATGGATCCGCATCCTTGAGGAGGTGGATGCTCAGGTTTGAGTGCCGTGATCGAGGAGCTGAGTCTGACAAACTTCCAGAGCTACAAGCAAGCGAGGGTGAGACTCCACTCAGGCCTGAACCTTATACGGGGCAGAAACTCAACCGGCAAGACCACGCTGCTCGACGGCCTGGTCTTCGCCCTGTTCGGTGAAGCCCCAGACGTGAGGCCGAGACTACTGATCTCGAGGCTGCCAGGATCAAGAAGGATGGAGGCGGCTGTCAAGTTCAGGAGTCCACGCAACGGCCGTACTGTTGAGGTCATAAGAAGAGGAAGGCTTGACAGTAAAGGAGCCTACAAGACCGATGAGAGGCTTCTCAGGATCAACGGAGAGGAGACCTGCATCGAGAGCGACGAAGACCTCCGGACCAAGATCACTGAACTGCTGGGCGTGAGCCTGAGAAAATTTCTCAACCTCGTCTATGTCAGGCAGGGGAGGCTGACCTCAATTCTGGAGCCTCAGAAAGACCAGATGGACTCGGTTATGGGGATCACCCTGCTCAGGGAGCTGCGTGAACAGACAGATGAGGCTAGGAGGAGACTGGAGAGATATGAAGACAGGGACGCAGCCACCGAGTCCCGAACCCTGAGAGAAAGGATCATACCGCAACTTGAAGGAGACCTGACACTGCTCAGCGGGGATGTCGGATCGCTGAAGATCGAGGTTGCAAGGTTGGAGGAGATAGTCAAGAAAGGCGAGTCGCCCGAGCTTACAAGGCTACTGGAGAAGGTTGAGGACAGAGAGCTCACACGAGAGAAGGTTCAAGAACTCGAAGCCAAAATCGGCGAGTTGCTGAAGAGCAGCCGAACCTCATCAACAGCTGAGCTCAAACTGAGAATAAGGGATCTCCGACTCAACCTTGAAAAGCTGAGGGAGGCGAGGACCCTGCTGGCCAGCAGGACAGATGCTTCGCTGGATGCTTGGTTGAAGGTCAAGAGCAGAGCCGACGCGGTCAAGGCTGAGATAAAGGAGCATGAGTCACTTCTGTTGACTAATGCCTCAAGATGCCCTAAGTGTGGTCAGACTCTCGAAGCCAAGACCTTACAGGAGATCCTTGCAGAAGACAGGGTTGAGCTTCAGCAGTTTGTCGAGAGTGAAGAGGAGGCGAGGAAGGAATATGAGGCGAGGAGGCAGGAACTCGACAGGCTTAACGGTGAAGTCAGCTCTGCCGAGAATGAATTGAAGATTCAAGAGCGGTTCTTGAAGATACTCGAAGAATACCTGGGTGATGCTGAGAGACTTCACTCCAGAGAGGCCGAGATCCATCTCGGGATCGGCGAGATGCTTGAAAAGCTAAGCCTGAAGCTTAGACCGGAAGATCCGGCGTTGCGAGTGAAGCTTGCCCAGCAGCTCCCTATAGGACCGGAGGAGCTGTCCAGTAGACGGAGGGAACTCAGCACCAAACTCAAGGCCCTGAACGAAAGGTTTGAACACCTCAAGAGGATAGAGCTGGAACTGAGAAGTTGCAGGGAGCTTCTCTCA
>JAWCLX010000004.1:2914-7325 GCA_038850385.1 Bathyarchaeia archaeon
GAAGAGAGAATCGTCAAGGCTAACCTGGCCCGTAGACTCTCAGAGGCCTTCGACAGAGAGGTCGAGGCGAGGAGGATGGAGTTCCTGAAGCGTATCGAGTTCAGAGCCCTCCAATACTACAGGTCGATGACTGATCAAGATGCCTACAGCGAGATCCGCGTCGACCCTGCAGACTACACTGTATCAGTCCGACCGAGAGGCTTGACCGAGATGATCCCTGCCACGAGAGTAGGTGGAGGACACCAGACCCTCCTAGCACTGGCGATAAGGCTGACCCTGCTCGACGCCTTAGGCTTCAGGTCTCTGCTCATCCTCGACGAGCCGACTTACGGCGTCGACTCTGACAACCTGCCACAGCTGGCAAGCTACATCGGGCAGGCCTCGAGACAGTTGTCACAGATGATCCTGGTCAGCCACCACAGCATCTGTGAGGAAGAGGCCTCAAACATAATCGAGGTGTCAGTCAGAGGAGACGGTGCCTCGAGAGCGGAGATAAAGCTCTAGTCTTGAATAGTGCAGACTATACTCAACAAGGCAGCCGCGGCGAGGACCAGAACCTGAAGAGGTGGACAACCGCCCTAACAGCTCAACTTGCCGGAGTGCCAATCTACGGTTTCCTGATAAGGAAGAAGAGTTGATGATTAGTAATCGGCTTGAGCAGCCTGTTCAGTCTGAGAAGTTGGATCAGCGATCCAAGCCTCCTGTAGGAGCCTGAATCACCGTACCGAAAGCTCTCAAGCTTAAGTCTGCAACGGTGAACCAGATGCCTCAGCTCAGGGATGGTCCACGCATTAATATGTTCATAAGAAGTGTGGCACTCTTCAAGATCTCTATGCGTGATCAATCTCAGTATCCGGCCACACCAGTAAGGGTTTGGGATGGAGCCCTCAACTGTGCCGGCTCGCATCAGAACCCTCCCAACCTCCCGTAACGCTTCAGAGGGGTTCTCGAGATGCTCAAGAACCTCGAACATGTAGATCTTATCGAATGTCTCAGCCTTGAAGGGCAGGAAGTAGGTGCTCGCCAAAAGGTCGACGTGGCGCGTCAACCTGACATCTATACCGAGTCCTCCACGTTTCCTCTCACCACACCCCACATCCAAGGTCATCATGGATTTTTCACCAGATCACCTTGACTATAAGAATGCCCAGACGCGTATCATCAGGATGAAGCTTGGTCTCCGCCATATGTGGAGCGGCAGATCTGACGACCTCAATAGTCCAGCCGGGGTCCAGCCGGGACAGGCTGCGGATGTGGCGCCGGGAGTGGGATTCGAACCCACGAGGCCCATAAGGACCACAGGCTCTCAAGCCTGTCTCCAGGCCTAGGCTCCCACTTGAACTGCCCCGTACCAGGCTCGGGAATCCCGGCTGAGACTAAGGGTGACTTCTATCTTCACTTTAAGGTTGCTCCTGGGATGCCCTGCAGGCTCTTCAGCGACGGCGGCTTCACTGTTCTTGGGCACCCCCCCAAACTCTAGGGTAGGTTCCAGGCCTCATTATAACCCTGACAGGCCTTACGGCTATGCCCTTCTCAGCCTCCATCATCTCTTGGGTGGAGAGCTCAGACCTTGCAAGCGCGACGACCTCGCCTTTAAGAGTAAAGACGGCTGCAGGCCCCCCACGCCTTATCCCAGTCTCAACCTTCACTACACCGGGCAGAGCGAGCATGGCACCGTGGCAGACAGCATCCACAGCAGAGTCCCGAATGTAGATCTTAGGTATATGCTTGAAGATCTCCTCTACAGGCCGGACAGCCTCTCTCAGAGGACCCTCACAGCCTTCCTCAACATAAAGTCTCCTGGCTTCCTGGAGCTGCTGGAGTGTGAAGATATGCTCATCCTCTGTGAAGGGGCCTGCCCTCGTCCTCCTGAGCTCCCTCATATGGGCGCCACATCCTAATGCCTCCCCCAGGTCTGAGCAGAGCTTCCTGATGTATGTGCCTGCCTGGCATGCAACCCTGAAGAGTACACGCCTGCCATCCTTCTCGAGTAGACTGATCCTGTAGACGGTCCTCTTCCTCAGGTCCCGTCTGACAGAAGCCCTGAGTGGGGGCCTCTGCAAGATCTCGCCCGTGAACTCCTCAAGGGTAGACTTTAGATTCAGGTCGTCGACGTCTGCGTGTAGCTGCATCAGGCAGACATATTCCTTCCCTGAGTAGAGGAATACCTGGACAGCCTTAGTGGCGTCCTCAAGTGCTACAGGCAGCACCCCTGTGACCATCGGGTCTCCCCGGCTCTGCAGCCTCTAGGGTTCCGCCGTGGCCGACATGTGAGGCGCCCAGGATACGTTTGACCCAGGCTGCGACCTGGTGGCTTGAAGGGTTCGGAGGTTTATCCAGGTTCACAACCCCGAGTCTGAGATGCTCCTGGAGAGGCCTATCCTCAGGCCTCATCCCGAATCTCGGGTCAGTATCCACCACAGCCCTGACCTTTAACTCCCTCTCCTCTTCCCAGACCGGCTTCTCCCCAGTCATAGTCCCCCTCTCGAATGATTAGAATACTGAAGGTTGAGTGCTCCAGCCGGAGCTCAGCCTGCAGTCTCAGGCGGCTCTCCGCCTCCTCTCCTTGGCAGGCTTGGCAGCCGGAGGCTTGGCTTTGCCTAATGCTGCAGCCACCTCCTCATCGCTTGACCCTCTCTTGATACTGATCTTCTCCCCTGTCTGCTGGAGATGCTTAATATTCACCCTCCTCCTCTTCACCCCGGTCAACTGGGGTGGGCCTGTGACAAGTACGAAGTTTCTATCTATCAGGTCGACGACGACGCAGCGGGAGCCCTTCTCCCTGCCGAAAGTCTTGACGCAGACCGAGCCGACCTCAAGCGCAGCCACGTTTTCTCCCTCCACTCACCATGAGTTGGCGAATGTAGTCTGAGACTATCCTCTTAAGAATTTGCGTCATCTCCTCAAGAGGGTAAAGGTTCGTGTCAACGATCAAGTCGTAGACTGAGGGATCTGCCACATCTATCCCGTATAACCTCATGTACCTCTCCCTCTCCATACCTTCCCTTGCCAGCGTACTCTCCTCAGCCTCCTGAAGGCTGATCTGTTCCCTCTGAGCGATCCTGGCGATCCTGACATCCCTAGGAGCTATCAGGAGTATCTTCAGGTCAGCGTCCTCAGCCATCCAGGCTGCCAGTTGGCCGTCTAGGACTACCCCTCCCCTCGCAGCTTCATCCTTGATCCTCTGATCGATCTCCTTATCGACAGCTGGATCAGACTCGGCGAGCCTGTTCAACTCGTCAAGCGTCAGTCCCTTGGCTTCAGCCATCATCCTGAAGAGGTCCCCTGCTGAGACGTGGCGGTAGCCAAGGTCTGTGGATAGGCTTCTCGCGTAGGTCGTCTTGCCTGTTCCGTGAAGCCCACCCACAGTTATGACTATGCCTTTCAACCTACCTGCCGTCCAGCGTATAGACCGCTCACCCAATCTCAGGGTTCGCGCCGAGGAGCCTCGAGAGCGGCAGACTGAATGCGAGTGAGCAGGCGATGTACCAGCCTACGAAGCGGAGTTCGAGGCCGAGCAGCAAGGGGAAAGTGAATGGGGAGAGGGCGACGACACTCTCCTTGAAGAAGCTGCTGAGGATGTAGAAGATCACCCAGAACGGGCCAAGATACATGAAGCTCACCTTCATCCTATCCCACATCGCCCTGCTCTGCAGCTGCATTATAGCCTTCTGCCTCTTCATCACCTTCGCCATCAACTGTTTATCATCAGTCTTTCGGGCTTTATCAAACTCCTTCCTCCATGCAGCCACCTCAGCCATGACAGACCTCATCCTCTCAACATCCACGAGCAGCCGGTTCGCAAGGTTCGTTACAAGAGAGAGGGTGAACGCGACCGCGAGTATGAAAACGGTTGAGTAGGGCCGTTCACTGTAAGGTGCAAGCGAGGCCATAAGCCAGGCCCAGACCTCCTCAAACAGGCTAAGCCACCTCCTTCATCATGGATAGGATCTCTCTAGCAGCCTCGAATTGTCTATCCTGCTCATTCCTCACGGTCACAACCGGAGCCCCTGCAGTGACTGCGCAGGCCGCAGCCGCCCTCCTGCTCCACTCCAGGTCGCTGCTCAGAGCCTCGAGGCTCTGCTGGTCCCTGAGCCTGCGGGTGTCGCCGCTGCGTCTGCAGGCTATCTCCCCAGGATCCGCCTCGACCAGAACCAGGAGTGAAGGCTCCAGAATCTTCAAAACGTCTGATGGCAGGCCTGGGAATGCTCCTGCAGGCGTCCTTATGAATATGTGCGTATCAACTACCAGAGTATGGTCCCCCCTCATCCTGGAGATCTCTTCTGCAGCCTCAAGCTGGATCCTCCTCTGTACTGTTAGGCCTTGCCTCCTGATCTCGTCACGGCCAAGCCTCCTGCCGCCTGATCGTAGACGCTCAAGCATCATAGATCCGAAGTTCACCACCTTGAAC
>JAWCLX010000004.1:7335-19234 GCA_038850385.1 Bathyarchaeia archaeon
TGAGCTTGAATCCCTCCCTCTCAGCCACTCTCTTCAGCTCCTGTATGATCGAGGTCTTCCCGACGCCTGGGGCTCCAGCAAGGATCACCGTCGCGCCCATAAGCTTCTACTCACCGAGGAAGGCCCTCACAGCCGGAAACATCTCGCTCACACGCTCCTTGACCAGAAGCTGGTAGTACTGCTCGAGTATGCCGACGGTCAGCAGTATGCCTGTCCCTGAGCCGAAGGCGCCGAGGAAGTCTGCGAAAGCTGCTATCGCGCCGACCGTCACCCCTCCGAGGACCGTCACAGTCGGGATGTACCGTGAGAGAAGCTGCTGGATAGGTGCACTCGACCTCCTGAAACCCTCAATCTGCATCCCTGATTCCAGAAGCTGCTTTGCAACAGACCTTGAATCCATACCTCCAACCTCAACCCATGTCACAGAGAAGAAGACGCAGACGAGGATGAAGATGGCGGCGTAGACACCTGCCCTCGCAGGATCCTCCATGAGTCCGAGGAGGCTCCTGGGCGGCGCAAGATAGTAGACCAAGCCTCCTGTAGGCTCAATATTCCTCTCGCCGGTCTTGAATGTTCCCAGCAGGTTCATCCAGAAGTTCATGTTCGCAGAGTTGTATCTCTGCCATAGAAGCTGGGTTATGAAGTATACGTTGCCGAAGAGTGCCGCTGCGAAGATGACTGGGATGTTCGAGACGTACAGGAACTTTATCGGGAAAGTTCCACGGAAGCCCCTGTACTTCGCGTATGAGACTGGGATGCTGACTTTGAGGCCGCTGACGTAGATGACGACGACTATGACTACTACCGTTGATATGAGGCCGACCATGTCTGGGAGGCCGGCTCTGAATAATCCCTGAACCCCCTCACCCATCTGTAGTGACTGGACAAAGGCTATGACCGCCCCGAGGAACTTCTTGTCCTCCATAGGCCCGACCGGCGCCACCATATCCCACCATATCCTCTGGGCGACGCCGGCTGCTATGAAGAGGCTTATGCCGCTTCCTATACCCCAGCCTTTCTGGAGCAGCTCATCCATCAGCATCAGTATTACCCCTGCTGCCAGAAGCTGGATCAGGATTCCAAGTTGATTCTGGACTGTCAAGCGGCCGTAGGCCCCTCCAAGTATGAAGGCGAGAGCCTCAAAGACAGTCATGACGACGGCGAGAACTTTACTTGCTCCTGTGAAGAGGGACCTATCATCAGGGTTCGACATGTCCACATTTATCATCTTGGATCCGCTTAGTATCTGGAGGATGAGTCCAGCCGTCACTATCGGCCCGATCCCAAGCTCCATCAATGTTCCTCTATTCGAGGCGAAGATCACTCTTAATGCTCCGAGAGGGTCTTGAGCTCCACCCTTACCGACACCGATGAGGGGGACCTCACTCATCACTAGGTAGGCGACAAGAACAACAGCCGTCCAGAAGAGCTTCTCGTTGAATGCGACCCTCCGGTCAGGCTTCCTAACGTCTGGGAAGAACCTTACAAAAGGCTTGAAGAGCTCTATGAATCTCGGCAAGGCTTACTGGTCCTGCAGGCTTACTCTTCC
This sequence comes from Bathyarchaeia archaeon, assembly GCA_038850385.1. GTDB lineage: Archaea > Thermoproteota > Bathyarchaeia > 40CM-2-53-6 > RBG-13-38-9 > JAGTQV01. Next base: position 8,885 of record JAWCLX010000004.1, read on the forward strand.
ACCGGCCTGCTGTATCTTGCGGGCGGCGGCTTCTGAAGCCTTCGCCACCTTCACGTTGTATGCTCTGCTCACTGAGCCGCGGCCCAGTAGTTTGCTGTAGCCAAGCAAGTTCAAGTCCAGCACCGCCGGCTCACCCTTTTCTTGAGACGTAACCTGACTGGTGAGATTTTCCAGTTCATCGACGTTTATCGTCCGGTCGGTTTTCAGGCTTCTCGGGCTTCTGAAGCCGATCTTTGACCTGTCATCGCCCAACCTCAGGATCCTGGTCCACTTATGCTTGAATCCTCCTGATCTGCCTCTTCCACCCTTCATTCCAGACTTCCTATGTTGGCCTGAGACACCCCACCCATGCGTTCTCGAGCCCCTCAACCTTCTAATCTTCCTCTTCCTCGTAGCCATGGCTCCCCCTCCTAGATCATCCTCATCAAGACTTCCTTAAGGGATCCTTGTCTGGAGCCGAGGTCCCCGCCTCTGCCAGCAGGATCCTTCAGGCTCCTGAAGCCTTGCTTAGGCGGGTGCAGGTTGAAGACGGTTGAGACGCCCCGCCTCCTCAGTTCCTGAGGCTTCAGGACCCCGCTGCTCAAGCTTCTTGAGAGTGCTCTCAGATCCTCGACGCCAAACTTTTTCTTAGCTTCAGCGTCTGTGAGTCGGCTGGAGCCTTCGACCCTTGATCTGGAGTATAGTAGTGATGTCAGCATCTCCTCGGTCGCGTAACCCCATATCAGGGTGTCCTTGAGACTTCTCAAGACGCCTCTTACAGAAGGGTTGTTCGGCAGGATTATCGCCTGGTTTCTCCTCTTAAGGTTAAGGCTCTCCAAGGCTGCTCTGGTTTGCTGTCTGAGGCCGGCTGATCCCTTCACCCTGACCGCGATTAAACATGCTGACTCCGCCTTACCCATTAGTATCAACCTCAAACATTACTCTGTGACAGTCACCAGAGTGTAGGTGCTCCTCAGAGCCTCGTAGACAGCATACGCTATTGAGGTGAGTGTGTTGGTTGAGCCGAAGGTCCTGGTCCAGCAGTCCCTCACCCCTGTGAGGCTGAGGATCGTCTTAACCACCTCCCCGCCTACTAGGCCGAGGCCTCTAGGTCCAGGATACAACTCGACCCTCACGCTTCCACACTTCCCCTGAACCTTGAAGGGTAGTGAATGTTCGAGTCTGCACCCGCACTCCCAGCTCCCACATCCCCTCCTGATAGGGATGACTGCGAGCTTGACCTGCTTCGCCTTCCCCAACCCGACCCCGACGTATCCTTCAGTATCACCGACAGCGACGACCGCCTTGAATCTTGAACGTTCACCAGCATCGGTCTGTTTCTGGGCTAGGCCTATGCCTAGAACCCTCTGCTGCAGGTTTGGCAGTAGGACGTCGATTATCTCTGGCTCAAGAACCCTCTGGCCCTGGAGGAAGATCTCCTGGAGGGAGGTTATCTTTCCTTCCTGGACAAGTTTGCCTATGGTGGTCTTCGGCGTCCATCCTGCCTGTGAGGTCTCTGGCGTTGCTCCACTCACCTGCTACGCCTCCCTGATTGCCTGAAGCAGCCCCTTCTTAACCTGCTCGAAGTGTTCAGGCAGGTCCTCAGGCTTGAGTCCTGCTGCCAAGTATCTCGAGAACCTCCTCTTGTAGAGTTCAGGGTCTGCGGAGAGCTTCTTTGCGTACTCTGCTATGTGTTCACCCCTTACCCTGGCAGGGTCTGGGAGGATGTCCTCACTATGAGGGATCTTCAGGCCTGAATCCACCGCGCCCTTGAGAGCTGAGAAGATCCTTGAGCCCCTAGTCACCCTCCTGGTGCCGATGTCTAGTATGGCCTCCTCAACCTTCCTGGCGGCTGCCCTCATCCCTGCCAGTAGGCCTGTCAGGTAGGCTGCCGGCAGATCCTTTAAGCCGGCCTTCCAGCCGAACCCCCTCAACTCAGCTGAGTTTGCTGATGCTAGGACACGGTCGCCTGACGGCTCAGCCTTGACGAGTTGGGTGATGGCGTGGCTTCCAGTCATCCTGATCACTAGGCGTGGCTTCCCTGATGCCAGTAGCCTCCTTCTCGCCTGGTAGTCTGTACGGTTCTCCCTTCTTCTGCGCATCGGCAGGTTGTATGTTGGGCCCTTCGCCAGTCTTATCTCCTCCTCACCAGGTTGTGGGCTTCCAGGTACTCGTTGAGGTGGGGGATGTTTCTGAAGGCTCCTCCCTTAGCCATAGGCATGAGTCTCCGGTAAGTCTCCCCAGTTATCATCCTTTTCATCTTCAACTCTCTCAGTCTGGCTCTGAGGGATCTTATCTTTGCAGCCCAGTCTCTCTTCCTGATGCTGCTTGAGCCCTTCCTTGAGCCTAAGCCTCTTCTCAGCCGCTTCGCAGCCTTCACTCTAAATCTACCCCGGCTTACACCCTTCTTCACTCTCGCAGAGATCACTCCTTCATGTATGAGCCTCCTAACCTCGTCCTTGGTTATGGCGGACTCAACCTTCTCGAGCTCGTCAGGGTCTATCCGAAGCCTTGAGAGGCCGACCTTCAACAGTGAAGCAGCCATCCTCTTCTGGCTTCTGAGGCTCATTCCCCACTCACCCCGTCTTTCTCAGAGGCTTCCTCTACTTTAGGGTGCTCAACAGCCTCTGCTCCAGCCTCTTCAGCCTGGACCTCAGCCTTGGCCTCAGCAGCCCCTGTCCGCCCCGGGTTCAGTATCCTCAGTCCAAGCTTCTGAGCCTGGTCTGCTATCATGATCCTTTTCCTCTCACTTACTGTGGCTGCTACACGCACAGCCTGCCTCTCCGGCGACAGTCCCTCAAGCTCTTCAGGCCTGTGTACCAAGACCTCACGTAGGCCTGATGGGTGTAGGCCTCGATATTCTCTCCTTCCTCTCCGTCCCACTGCTGGGCTTGGAGGCCACCCTCTCCGCGCTATCCTCATCCTGCTGCTCTTCCCCCTTGGCCTCCTCCAGCTCTCTGAGAGCCGGATGTAACGCCAGCTCTCCTGCCTCCTTATCCGCGGCTTCGAAGCCCTTCTTGCAATTCTCGCCGTTCTACTCTTTGACAATTCACAGTTACGCCTTCTCGGTTATGTAGATCCCGTCTAGGAAGACCCGTTGGTCCTTATCCTTGATCTTTGTGGCTGACTCTATATTCGCGGCTGTCTGGCTTACGTCCCTGAGGTCTGCTCCCTCAACTACTATCTCATCCCCGCTCACCTTCACATCAGCATCCCCAATGATCCTTGCAGTCCTCGGAGACCTCTCGCCTGTGAAGTTCTCTATCAGTATCAGTTTCTGGTCCTGTCTAACCTTGACTGTGATCGGGAAGTGGGCATGGACCATCCTCAACCTGTACCTGAAGCCTTCGGTCACGCCTTTCACCATGTTTCTCAGATGGGCCGCCGCCGTCCCAGCCATCGCGTACTCCCTCTTCCTAGGCCAGGCGACGGTTACCCTCAACCTCCCCTCTTCAAGGTTTAGGTTTACAGGCAGGTGTGTAAGGTCCTCCCTAAGGGTTCCTTTAGGCCCTGTAACCTTGACGGTCCTGCCGGACAGCTCAACTCTGACGCCTGCGGGGATCTCAACGATCCTCTCAGCCATCTTCACGGTCATCATGCAACCCTTCTTCATCTAGTAGATGTATGCTAGGAGTCTGCCTCCGGAACGCTTCTCTTTGGCCTCCTTGTTCGAGATCACTCCTGCCGGAGTGGTCAGGACAAGTGTCCCGAGATCTCTTGAGGGCAGGTATCTCTTCTCCCAGAACTCAAGCTCGTCAAGCCTGACCGAGTATCTAGGCTTCACAACTCCGCACCTGTTTATCCTCCCCAGAAGCTGGATCTTGAACTTTCCAGATCTCCCGTCGTCTATGAACTCGAACTCGCCGATGTACCCGTTCTTCTGCATGACCCTCAGTACTTGGCCCATCAGTTTGGAGGCTGGCTGGACGATGCATTCCCTCAGCCTCCTCTTCTCACTCTCCACGATCGTGGAGAGCGCATTCGCGAGTGGGTCTAGGAGCGTCATCTACTACTCGCCCTCACTCGTACTTTCGAAATCCAAGTGGACACGCCATCTCCCTGAAGCATTGCCTGCAGAGCATCAACCCATACTTCCTTATGACTGAGCCTTGCTGGCCGCATCTCTTGCATGGCCTGCTAGCTTTACCGAAAGCCCTCTGCTTTTTCTTCTGTTCCTTCATTCAGGCTCCTCCTGAACGATCTCAGCCCCGAATCTCTGCTTTACGAACTCTATCGCTTCACCCCTGTCTATTAGGTGGGACCTCCCAACATCTGATCTATGGATCGATCTCCTTTTCACCCTGTATCCGGGCCTCTCCAAAGTGACTGTGACGTCCATACCATAGATCCCCAGTTCAGGAACGTATCGCGTCTTCGGGATCTCTATATGCTCTCTTATGCCGAATGCGAAGTTACCGTACTCATCGAATGAAGACGCCTTCAGCCTATTGTTGACTGCTGCGAGTGACGTCTTGAGGAAGTCCGCAGCCCTCTCACCCCTCAGCGTGACCATGCATCCTATAGGCTCCCCTTTCCTTATGCCGAAGTCCTTAACGGTCCTCCTCGCCTTGCGTGAGCATGGGGTCTGGCCTGTGATCTGTTCAAGGACCTTCTTCGCCTTCTCCAATGGTTCCCCAGACTTCCCTACACCTATGTTGACTGTGACCTTGCCGATCTTGATCTTGCGCATCACATTCTCAGGTCTTGAGGATGAATCATCCATTACTGGTCACCGGGCAGCTTGATGATCGGTCTCTCGTCGCCTACTGCGTAGACGTACTCGGAGACTGTCCTGAAAGTTCCGCCTTGAGCATCCTGGATCGTTACTGTTCCGAGGCTTGCGGCAGCCTTGCTTATCTCCAGTATCCTCCCGTGTCTGCCCACGTTTCTGCCAGCCACGACTAGGCCGTACTTGCCCTCTGTGAACCTGATGTGGCCGAGGATCTTCTGGCTTGGGATCCCGATCTGGACTGTGTCCCTCACAGCGTAGGCAGCACCTCTGGAGGCTTCCTCCTGGCTGAGGGTGATGTTTCTGCCGTCGCTGAGGTTAAGCTGGATCCTGTCTTTCCCCACGTATTTTCTATCTTGGATCAGGCAGAGCTTGAATCCGCCCTCATCCTTTGTTATCTTCAGGAGGGAGAGCCCCTTGCGGGGGAACGGCACCATCCTGAAGGTAGACCTGGCCTCAGGGATCTCTAGGACATCCATTAACCCTACGGGGTACTTGCTGTCTCTTCTGACCCTCCCGTCGACCTTGACCGCGCCCTTGGCGATGATCATCTTGGCCTCACGGCTTGTCTTGGCGTAGTGGAGTATGTCTCTGAGAACTATGGAGAGGGGAATTGACCTCGTCACAGAGTGTGGTCCAGGCCTCGGCTTCGTGACCCAACTCGACTCTTTCACGTGTATAGGCCAGAAGGTTGGGGCTGGGAGCCTCTTGAGATGTTTTGATCCTCCTTTACCTCCCACTCTCATTTAGCCTCCTGGGATGTTTCAGGCCTCTTCTCCAGTCTCTCAGTCCGCCATCTATCACTCATATCCAGGCTTGTCACAGTAACCTTTGATACGTGGACTGGAACCCGAACCTGCTCGCCTGAGACCTTCTCTCTGGTGACGCCTTCAACGGTGACCCTCCTGTTCTTCCTGTCGGTCTCGATGATCTTTCCCTCGATCCCGGCGAAGTCCCCCCTCAGGATCTTGACCGTGTCTCCCTTCCTGACGGTTACAGACCTTACGCCGTATCTCTCCCGGAGTCTCCTCGAGAGGTTGCTCCTCATCAGCGTATCCTTCCTTTTTGCTGGTGGAGCTCCTCCCCGTCTGCCTGGTCTCGCGGTCAAGTCTTCAACCTCAAAGGACTATGCTCGCCAGATTCGCTACTCGAGGCCATCTCTCCGCAGCCTCCTTGGCGACTGGGCCGCGGATCTCTGTCCCCTTCAACTCGCCTTCAGGGGTCATTATCACGGCTGCATTGTCTTCAAACTGGACCCTCATGCCGTCAGGCCTCCTGAACAATCTCTTCTGCCTGATCACTACGGCAGGGAACATCTGGCGTCTGAGCTCAGGACTCCCCTTGGAGACAGAGACTATCACCATGTCGCCTACGCATGCTGCAGGTATTCTCCTGAGCCTGCTCTTGTAGCCTACCACGTTTATCAGTCTCAACCTCTTCGCTCCAGTGTTGTCTGCGCAGACTAGGGTGCTGCCTGCAGGGAGGCCTCTAGGTATTCTCGGCCTGTACTCTATGACTCCTCTTGCACTAACTGCTCTGGTCTTGGGCGCGGGCACAGTGACACCTCACTAGACTCTGCTCAGCCTCTCTACAACGACGAAGGAGACTTCCTTGCTGAGGGGTCGACACTCCGCTATCACGACCCTATCCCCCTCCTCCACTTCGAGGCATGGGGGGCTGTGAGCCATTATGCGGCTCCGTCTCCTCTCATATCTGAGGTACTTCGGCACGTAGTGTAGGTAGTCCCTCTCAACAGTGACTGTACCACTCATCTTTGTGCTCGCTACAGTCCCTGTCAACATCCTCTTTTTTACCCCCAGTTCGCCGTGGAATGGGCATAGCTTGTCGCTGCAGCTCTTGCGTGGCGCATTCACCCTCAAACCTATGTTACGCATCACCATCTCCTCAGCCTCTTCTTAACCCGGTCCTCTGGCCTGCCGGTTATCGTCCTGCCGTCGACCTCAGCAACCTCACCTCCGGGTAGACGGAGGCGAAGATGGACTATGTCCTTCGGTATGACTGTCTCTCTTGAATCATGTCTCAGCGTCAACATGTTTCGACTCTCGTCAACTATCCTGCCTCTCAGACCGACGAGTTGCCTGTTCAGGCTCTTCAGGACCTGTGCGTTTAGGCCGATGAGTTCATGCCTGACGATGTTCAACCTTGTGATCTGAGTCATTCAGCTCCTGCACCCCTTCTCTCTTGGGCTTCAACAGTCAGCAGCCGCGCTATCGTCCTTCTGATCTCTCTTATCCTGCCAGGGTTCTCGACAGTTCCTCCTGAAGCAACCGTGGTTCTGAGCCTGACGAGCTCTGTTCTGAGCTCTGTAAGCTTCTTTGCACGCTCCTCCGGAAGCATCTCTCTCAGTTCACGTCTTCTCAGGATTGGCAAGTCTCTCCTCCTCTTCCTGTTCAGCCGCCTCCTCAGCCTCCTCCTCAACCCTCTCCGCCACAGGAGCCTCAGCCTCAGAGGTAGGCTGCGCCGGCTTGATGTTAGGCCTGTCTACAAACTCGAAGTTAGGTGGCAGAATGGAGACTCTGACGCCGAACAGCCCCTGCTTCAGTTTGCTGTGGGCTGTCGCCTCAAGAACTTGTCTTCCAACCTGATCACCAGCCTTCAACATTAGTCCTTGACTATACTTCTCGCTCCTCGCCCTCTGAGTCGTCAGTTTACCGCTTATAGTCACCTCTACGCCCAGCGCCCCTGCATCCATTATCCTGCCCATCGCCCAGTAGGCTGCTCTTCTGAAGTGTACACCCCGCTCAAGGGCCATCGCTATCTGATTCGCCATTATCTTCGGGTCGAGTTCAGGAAGCTCGACAGAGGCTATCGAGATCTGCGGGTTCTCCAGGTTGAACTTTTCCTCAAGAGTTTTGGTTAGATCTCTTACGCTCTGGCCTCTCCTGCCTATGACGATCCCAGGCTTAGCAGCGAAGATGATGACCCTTGTGCCCATAGGGGTCTTGGCGAGCTCCACCCTGCTGTAGCCTGCCTTCCTCAGCTCATTGCTCAGGTACTCGTCTATCTCGCTCTTTCTGGAGGCGTCCTTGATGAAGTACTTGTAGACAGACATGAAGCTCATCACTCTGCAGCTGATGGACTATCGTAGGCATTACACAGGAGGGTTGATGCGGGATCTTTGAGGCTCAATCTATGATGCACCGTCGAGACGGTCAGCGGAGGATCGGTTTGACTTCACACTGACCTATGCCGGTCTAGCATCATACCTTCAACTCATATTTAAACTTCCCAAGGAATTCCGGCTGGTAGATTGTGGCTCAGGCTCAGGGATGAGTGTGCTCCTGACTGATCCAGCTGCACCTTAACCGTCATGATTGATCATAGGCTTGAAGGACGAGTTCACCTAGACCGCGTCTACGGTCGATGATGTCACAGCGAGTAGAGTGCGGATGGTGGCGTGAGCCCGCTCTTAAGCTGAATGAGGAACCATTCTCCTTCAGACTCATCCCAGAAGAACCATGAGAGCCTCCCCAGTATTACAGTTGAGATCTCAGAAATGGATCATCCCCCTTCAGCAATGTCTGAGGCATGGGATCTAAGGGCGACAGACTGATCGAAACTGAATAGTAGACGTGTATCACTCGAATACTAGGTCCATGCTGCAGAGCCGTCTGCTGAACGTGCTCCACTCCGCAACGGCCGCTTACTCTGCCTCGTAGCCGACAAGCTCGACATGCGTGAGGACGTTGAAGTATGGTGAGGCTCTACCGAATGCTCTTGGAATAAACTTCCTGACCTTCATTCCTCTGTGGCAGACTGCGCCGGCTATCCTGATCTTCTCTGTGTCGAGGCCTCTATACTCAGCGTTTGCCTCAAGCTCCTCCAGCAGCCTATAGATCCTACGGGCCGCTTTCTGAGGGTATCGCCCAGCATGGAAACCTTGATGCGGCCTGTGCGGAACCTCCTTCTTATAGTGCTTGTATGGGATTGATCGCCTCTTCTCTGCAACATCCTCGAGAAGCTTCTTCGCGTCAGGCAGCTTCATACCTCTTATCGCTCTGCAGATCTCTGTCGCGGCTTTCGGGGAGATCCTGATCTCGCGGCCAGCACACCTCACCGTCCTTTCAGGATCAAGAGTCTTGGCAGAGTATCCCCAAACCGGCATACGATCACACCGGGCCTCCGCAAGGTAGCCTCTGCCCTTCTATAAAGTCTTCTGTTCATCAGGAAGAGATAAGTGGATTCATGGACTGCATATTGGTCTCTGGAGAAGCCCTTGAGTAGCCTCGACAGTGACCGCTTGAAGCTGGAATCTGAGCTTAGAGGGACGACTTTGAGAGTTTACTGGCAGCTCTTTACGAGGAATAAATCTACAGGGGTCAGGGAGCTCCAGAGAGCCATGGGACTCTCAAGCCCAAGCACAGCGCTCTATCACTTGGAGAAGCTTAGGAGGCTTGGACTTATCGAGAAGACTCCTGAAGGCGAGTATGTCTTGGCCGAGATGGTTAAAGTCGGAGTCTTAAGACAGTTCATCCGCTTCGGCAGGTTGATGCTGCCCAGATACCTGTTCTACGCAGCCTTCTTCTGGACAGCCTTGATCTTTTACCTGGCTAAGTCACTGATTTCGGGGCTGCAGCCTGAGTTGATGGTTGTGACGTTAACCTCTTGCGCTGCAGCCGCTACCACGTATGAGGCTGCTCGAACATGGCGGGAGAGACTGTTCTAACAACTGAACGCCTCGTAGATGTCGTAAGGGTTAAGTCCAAGATAGAGACTAGCGGTCGTGAAATGGATTGAGGCACGAAGCCTTCTCGGTCAGCCTAGGCATCGTAGCTGCTGTCGCATTAATCTCAGCCCTTACCAGTCTCAGGACAGCATCTCCTCCTGAGGCGGCGACCGAGATGCTGACGGTTGAATATTCAGCCTCTAAGACTGTGCGGGCACCAGAGGAGAGCTTGAGGGACGGCTCAGCATACCTCCTTATCCTCCTCTCTCTACTCAGTGCAGCCTTGGTCTATCAGGCGAGTAGTGGACTCTTAGAGCGTCAACGCCTGATCTGAGGAGGATACGCCAGACAGCACTTCACTTCAGCGGGACGTACATACTTGATCTTGAGGCGCCTATTCCAGGGGTGCCATGAACAACCTTCTTGTTAGTTATCGCAAACTCGCCTAGATAGTGCCCGACCATCTCAGGAGTCACGTCGACCTGCGAGAACTCTTTCCCGTTATGAACCAGGATCCTGAGACCAACCATCTCTGGAAGTATCACCATATCCCGTGCGTGAGTCTTCAACACATCCGATTCCTTCCTCGAGCCGTGTCTGAACTCCTTTATCTCTTCCAGGAGCTTCCTCTGAGCAGGTGTGAGCCCCCTCTGGAGTGACCGCCTCTGCCTTGAGGGGAGGAGCTTGATGAACTCGTCCATCGACATCTCCCGAAGCTGCTGGATACTGAATCCCCTGTAAAGGAACTCTCTTGGCATACCTCTCGAACCTGCCTTATCCTTAACCAACCTATAGAGGTTGCTTATGAGTGATCATCAGGAACCTTCCCTTCTTATGCCTCTGCTCCTGCTTGCCCTTCCAGTCTGTCTCGCAGCTATGAGGCCGACCTTCCTCCCTGGCGGCGCATTCCTCGAGACGGTTGTCGGCTTCCCTTCATGTCTATGTCTGCCTCCTC
>JAWCLX010000004.1:19244-20710 GCA_038850385.1 Bathyarchaeia archaeon
GGGAGGCAGCGATCATCGAGGTTCCCTTGACCTGCGGCCACCTCCTGCCCCTGGCCCTCATGAAGAACATCTTCAACCCGGCCTTCAGGAAAGGCTTCTCTGTCCTTCCGCCTCCAGCAACGACGCCTATCATGGCCCTGCACTTCTCATCTAGGTAGATAGACTTCATTGATGGGAGCTTGAGCTCCGCACCTCTGGGACCGTGGCTGACCAAGGTGGCATAGGCCCCTGAAGACCTCGCGATGGCTGCACCCTCACCAGGCCTGCGTTCTATGTTGCAGACGATCGTTCCCTCAGGGATGCTTCCAAGCGGTAGGATATTCCCAACCTCTGGAGCCGACTCACCTATTCTTATCTTGCTGTTCAGGCTTAGGCCTTCAGGGGCAGGGACATAGAACTCTCTCCCTTTTTCCAGGCTCATCCTGGCAAGGGGGGCTCCTCTCCCAGGCTCATGCAGAAGCTCTGTCACAACAGCCGTGAGCACCTTCCCATCCTTGACCTCGGTCAGGCTCGGATAGGAGACTGACTCGATCCTTCTGTGAGTTGGGGCTGAGAAGATGCCTCCGCGACCCCGCCTCCTGACGATCGTTCTCTTCCCCATATCACCTACACCTACAGTATTCCAAGCTTGACAGCGAGATCCGCAGCCCTGAATTCAGGTTTGAACTTAACGTATGCCTTCTTCCTGCCGTCTGGGGTTATGAGCGTGTTCACAGACTCCACGTCTGCCTGGTAGAGTTCCCTAACAGCCCTCTTAACATCATTCCTGCCAGCCTTGAGGTTGACTATGAATGTGATCTTGTTCTCCTTCTCGATGAGGTTGACCGAGTCTTCTGAGATGAGTGGGTACAGGATCACGTTGTTAACCTCGACCCTCGCCATCGAACTCAATCCTTCCCCGCCAGTCTCTCACCTATAGTCTTCACAGCAGACTCTGTCCAGACCGTGAGTCTTCCCGGATGTGTTCCAGGGGCCAGATGCTCAATGTTGAGATCCGACACCCTCACTACATCGACGCCAGGTATGTTCCTGAACGCATTGAACACACCCCTGTCCTGAGTGCAGACCAGCAGTGGACCTCTAGCGATCTTTCGGCCCCTACCTCTTGAGCATGCCCTACCAGACCTCCGCTTAACACTTTTCAGAACCCTCTCGACATCACCCCAGAGACCCAGCTTCCTCAGAACCTCCTTCGCCATCTTGGTTCCCGAGACCTCTTCCAGCTCGTCTACCACCACAAGTGGGATTGAAGGGACACCCTCGATCCTGTGGCCTCGCATCTTTACAGACTCCTTCTTCCCTGTCGCGGCGACTGCTGAGGCGAGGGCGAGTGAAGCCTCTTTCCTGTTGATTCTTTTCCACAGCCTCTTCCTAGGGTTTGGCGGATGGGTGATCCGGCCTCCAACAGTGCTGGGGGCGAAGGCTGCGCTGCCGGCCTTGGGGTGGCGTTCACCCTTAACCCTTGG
>JAWCLX010000004.1:20720-26185 GCA_038850385.1 Bathyarchaeia archaeon
CGGCTGGAGCCGATGGGTCTGGAGGGCTACCACACTCCTTCTGATGATGTCAGGCCTGAACTCTGTCTGGAAGACTCTTGGAAGGGTCAGCCTCGCCTTCTCGTTTCCTTCCAAGTCGTACACGCCTACGACTGACATAGAGTATCAGCTCAGTCTCCCATTTTCGATTCGAGGCTTAGGTACTCTATCTTAGGCGCTGCTTCAGGAAGACCTCTGGCTCTTGCAGGCGACCTCATCAAGACCAGCCGTTTCACTGCTCCTGGAACGCTGCCCTTCAGGATGGCGTACTGGCCTCTGACAAGTCCGTAGTTCGGGAATCCGCCCATCGGCGTCGCCTCCCTCCCATCCTCACCAAGCTTGAGTATCTCCTTGTTGAACTCCGTCCTCTGGAAGAAACCCATCTGGCCTGCGCGTGGGACGGAGTACATGATGAAGTTTGGGGTCCAACCTCCGATCGAGCCTACTCCTCTCCTGGTCTTCCTCGACTTGTGAGGGAGCTTCCTGACCCCCCACCTCTTCACTGGGCCCTGAATCCCTTTGCCTTTAGTGATAGCTATCACATCGACGAAGCCGCCTTCCTTGAAGACGTCACGGAATCTGAGTTCCTTACCTAGGAGGCTCTTCGAGTAGTCCAGTTGCTCCTTGACCGACCCCCCGCCTATCTTGATCTCTATAAGGTCAGGCTTCTTCCGGCCTACACTCGTCATTCTAGGCTGGGTGGCAGCGATGATCCTTACCTCCACGATCCTCTCCAGTTGAGCCTCGATCTTCTGGATCTGGTCTTGATTATCCTGCTTCTTCGTAGCCGTTACGAGTCTCTGAAGGTCTTTCGGAGGCTCCGGAGTCCAAGCCTCCCCGAGTGAGACCAATCCTCCACCATCTCTCCCATAGACTCTGAATCCGCATACAGTAAGCGGCGGCGTCTCCAGCACTGTGGCTGATACGGATACTTCTTTCCCATAGTTCAGAGAGCCCTGTCTCTGGTCAAGGGTGACAAGATGAGTCATCCCGGCTTTGAAGCCTGGGAAGGCGAGGGGTCTAGGCCCGCCCTCAACCTCCGGCCAGAATCTTATCCGTCCAACCCAGCCGGCAGCGCGGCCTCTGGGAAGGTATGCTAGGGAGCCGCGTCTGGGAGCACTTACCTTCCTTCTACCCAAGAGACGTCACCGTGTTCAGGATGGATAGACAGGCGTAGACAGCCTCCTCTGTACGTATCGTCTCCACACCTTGCTGTGGAATCATGTTCACTGTGAAGTCTGCGTACCGGTCCTGATCGAGGCCTTCCTGGGCCAGTATCTGCTCCAGACCCTGTGCTGGGGAGCCGAATGCCACCAGCGTCTTCTTTGATCTCGTCCAAGCCGACTGCAATTCAGGAAGCACTTCATCGATGCCTCTTCCATATCTCGAGGTCGCTATGACTAGGTCGAACCCAATCCTTCTCGTTGACTCTGCGAGTGGAAGTTTCGTCACTGTAACATTATAGCCCCAATATATTCTTATCTCAGAATCGTCAAGGACCGCAGCCTCTAACCTCTTGCCGATCTTGGTCAATCTCACAGTGACCACGCTCATCCTCGGTAAGCATTCCTGGACGGAGGCCAGCTCCTCAAGTCCTACATCGACAAGTGAGCGGCCGCCCCTGGTCTCGACTACTAACCCTTTACGGAGATTCCCCGGCTTGACGTTTCTTCGAATCCGCGTCACCTGGTGGTGTGGAGATCTCAAAGGCGGGAGGATGCCGATATACTTGAGCCTCGGCTCGAGCTTGAATAGGCTCCTTCGAAGATACTGTGGAGTGTCCATGTATCTCAGAATCGTCGCGATGAACTCCGAGTCCTCATGTTGATTCTGCTCGAGCTTGTCAGAGTAGATGATTATCTCTTCGACACGGAATATTGAGCAGGCTCTGGCGATGAGCCCGGCTTTGTAGGTCTTCTCTCTCAAGTGTGGAGTATCCTCTGTCAGGGATGCGGGGATGGCCACGGTCAGGTGCTGCCGCCTCTTCGATGGGGGAGATCGGGTGTCTACAGTGGAGAGGCCCAAGAATCTTCAACCATGGACTGCAAGACTAGGTAGACTTTACAAGTCTTTCTGATAAGTCATATATGGTCTAGAACGATGCGGGAACTAGATGATTCCGAAGCGATTAAGAAGACTGATAGGTCTGGGATGTTGCGGCTTATCTCCAGCTCTCCTGAGCTTCTGCTCGAGGGTCTGGACTACGTCTGGTCCATAGAACCTAGAGGCTTCGAGACTCCCTCAAGGGCTGTTCTCTTAGGGTACGGCGGCTCAGCGATCTCTGGCGATGTGCTCAGAGACAGATTCCTGCGAGAGTCAGGCGTTGATATAAGTGTATGCAGAGATCTCAGGCTGCCAGGATACGTCGATGAGGGAACCTTACTGGTATGCTCAAGCTACTCAGGAAATACAGGTGAAACCCTGATGATGCTTGAGGAGGCTAGAGAGGCAGACCTCAACATAGCCGCTTTGACGTCTGGAGGAGCCTTGGCCAGGTTCTGTGAGAGGTTCCAGATACCCTTGATGAGGGTCAGGGGCGGGCTCCCTCCAAGGGCTGCCCTACCCCTCCAACTTTCAGCACTGGCCAAGGTGCTGTCGAGCTTCGGTCTCATCCCAGATATTAGCTGGGAGATCCGTAAGGCTGCCGAGGAATTACGGGAACAAGTCAGCAGAATAAGGCCTGAGGTCGGTTCAGGATCAAACCCTGCAAAGACTCTGGCTCTGGAACTTCTAGATTCGATCCCGGTCGTCTACTCGCTTGAGAGGATGAGCTCTGTGGCGAGGAGACTCAAAGACCAGTTTAATGAGAACAGCAAGATCCCCGCCAGATATGATCTGGTTCCAGAGGCCTGCCATAACGAGATTGAAGGGTGGACTAGAGGAAAATCCTCCAACACTTCTTGCAGATTCACAGGAGTAATCGTTAGAGACAACGCGGAGTCTCCACATGAGTCTGCCAGAATGGATCTGCTTAGAAACCACCTTGGACTGGCAGGACTCAAGACTCATGAGATCAAAGCTGGCGGAGAGACAGGTCTTGGCAGACTTCTTCTCCCAATAAACCTCGGCGACTTCACATCAGCCTACCTTGCCCTAGCAAAAAGCCTTGACCCTACACCTATCACGGCTATCGAGGAGTTCAAGAGAATAGTGGAGGCCAAGACGCTTGAGAGGGATAGACTGACTAGGATGCTGGGTGACTAGCCCTTACTCACACCTATGGGTGTGAGTCTGGCTACTTTAGTGGCTATGCCGAGTCTGTGGCTCACCTCTGCAACACGGTCAACGTCTTTATACGCTCCCGGCGCCTCCTCACTCACCACTGCCATGCTTGCAGCCCTCACCAGGACTCCTTGCCTCTCAAGGTTCCTCTTCACCTCCTCACCCCAGTAGCGCCTCTTTGCCGCAGCCCTGCTGAGGGTTCGGCCTGCACCATGAGCTGTGGAGCCGAAGCTCAGCTCCATCGATCGTGGCGTCCCCACAAGAACCCATGAGGCGGTTCCCATGCTTCCCGGTATGAGTACAGGTTGGCCGACTTCCCTGTAAGCAGCCGGTAGTCCTTGGTGACCTGGCGGAAAGGCTCTAGTTGCGCCTTTACGGTGGACGAAAACTTTGCCTCTGCCACTGTCAAGCTGATGCTCCTCTATCTTCGCTATGTTATGTGCAACGTCATAGATCAGATGGAGGCCGAGATCGTCAGCAGGCCTGTTAAAGATCTTCTCAAAGGCCTCTCTTGTCCAGTGGGTGATCATCTGCCTGTTCGCCCATGCAAAGTTGCATGCGGAGGCCATAGCTTGAATATAGTCCTCGGCCTCACGGCTCTTGCCTGGAGCACAGGAGAGCTCTCGATCCGGCAGCTCAATCCTGTAGCTGCTGACCGCCCGATCCATCACTCTGAGATAGTCGCTGCAGACCTGGTGTCCCAGACCCCTGCTGCCTGTATGTATGAAGACGAGAACCTGCCCCGCCCTCTCTATGCCGAAAGCCTTCGCAGTCCTCTCATCGAAGACAACGTCAACCTTCTCGATCTCCAAGAAGTGGTTTCCGCTGCCGAGACTACCGAGTTGAGGAGCCCCCCGAGACTTCGCTGTAGGCGAGACCTTGCTTGGATCCGCAGCCTCCATGCATCCTTCCTCCTCACTTCTGGCAGCGTCCTCAGGCCAACCGTAGCCCTTATCGATCGCCCACTCAACACCGTCTGAAAGAACCTTGTCAAGCTCGGCCTGACTGACCCTTATCTGGCCCCTGCTACCCAAGCCTGAGGGGATATAGTTGAACAGCGTCTCCAAGAGTCTGGAGAGTAAGGGCCTCACCTCCGACTCTGTCAGGTTAGTCCTGAGGAGTCTGGTTCCGCAGTTGATATCATAGCCCACTCCTCCAGGACTTACGACGCCTTCTTCATAGTCTGTGGCCGCTACCCCGCCGATGGGGAAGCCGTATCCTTCATGTCCATCAGGGAGGGTTATAGACCATTTATGGATTCCTGGTAGGTGAGCAACGTTTGCGCACTGATTCAGGGTCCTGTCGAGCTTCATCTTCTCCAAGAGTATGTCGTCAGCGTATACTCTTCCTGGGACGCGCATCCCCCGCTGGAAAGACTGTGGTATCTCCCAGATGTTCTCACCTATCTTCCTGAGCGTCACCGGTTTGGTCGGTGGTCTAGACTCCTCCTCAGACAACGAGTATTCCTCCTGCGGGTTTCGACTATTCATGTAGAGACATGAATTTAAGGTGTTTCGAGAGTGTCGAGTCTATTCCTTGGAGTCTTCGCCCAACACGTTGCCTGAAGGCCTTCGTCTCGGTTCATTAAAGGTCGAGGAGAAACCTTAGTCGAAACTCTGATCCGCAATGCTCTATCTCCATCAAGTGGTAGGTCACCGCCTTCACCTCTGTTTTTGAGGGGTGTTTCTTATGATCGAGATCTTCACCGAAGACTCTTGCCTTGAGTATGAAACGACCACTCTCAACATTGATCTTCTCAACAATGAATCTTGAGAAGAGCCTGTTCTCGACCTCAAACTTCACCAAGAGGCTTTCAAGCCAAGAATAGAGAAGAGACTTTAGGTCGTGGCCCTCGGCGGTGATGGACTGCTCTAACTTAGGCTCAACCTTCCGAGTGTCGGTCATCACCTCAAACATCGCTAGCGCCGCGTTACAATACGCCTCCTCGAGGCTCGAACCGTACGCCTCCACATAAGCGTCTCCCATATGCTCGAGATACTTGAATCCTCTTTGAGGGCCTGATATTTTTCGCAACCCAACTCGTAATGTCTACTGCCATATTGGTCTCAAAAATCTATTGTGAAGGGAGTTTGATTCAGGATTCAATACGTATATATCCGGTGTGGGAGAATACTCGCATCTGGAGCTTCGATGAGTGGAGGCCGTCCAGTTTGGATAAGAGTACAGTCATGGAAGTTCTCAGGAAGGTCCACGACCCAGAGTAC
>JAWCLX010000004.1:26195-28707 GCA_038850385.1 Bathyarchaeia archaeon
GATGGCGAGAAGATAAAGATTCTCTTCACACCAACATCACCCTTCTGCCCTATGGGCGGGATTATTGGAGCGATGATCAAGTATGCCTTGGAGAAGGAGACGGGTAAGACCGTTGAGATCTCGCTCAAGCCTGGAACACACGCCCAAGAGAAGATGCTTAACGAGATCTTCAGTGACTCGAAGCAGTATGATGACGCTATAGATAGACTTAGGAAAGCAGGCATACTTGAAAGGTGCGTTACACTCTAGTTGTAGCTGAAAATAATCGTCAGGCCGCCTAGACAATCTTATAGCTGTGAGGCGGAGATTCAGAGTTAGCCGGGATGGCCGAGCGGATCAACCTCTTATTCGGGGGTCAAGAGGCGCAGAGGATCTTCATGCGTAAGCCTTGAGTGGTCCCTAAGTGAGCCTGTGGCCCTCATGGGCCTCGAGGGTTCGAATCCCTCTCCCGGCGCCACAGTATAACTGGTAGACCTTAAGGATCACTTGTGTTGAGTCCTTCTCACAACCTCCACTTCGTCGATACTGTGGATCGTAGCGCCCATCTCCTCAATGCATCTCTTGAGCGTGTCTATCCTTATGTCGGTTCCCTCAACCTGAACTTTAATGCTCTCAGTGTCCTGATCGATCTCAGCCAAGGATACATGGTCTACACCATGGCAGGCTACCAGTCTCGATGCGAGCTCGGGGATCTGGGGCTGATGCGGCTTCAAAACGTCCAAGACAACTTTCCTGACTATCGGATCATGAACCAAGAATCAATACGCCTCTCGTCTCCTCGAAAGCTGATCCAGTACGCCTATTTTAATTCTGATCCGGGAGGCCACCCTCACCTAGCCAAGATATGAACGGTTAACGCCGTGATCAACCCAACGGACAGCATTCGAACGCCAGAGATCAAGATACTCTCCTTGGAGACCCTCCCAGTGAATGCGCCGAGTGAGAAGAGTATGACAAGGATCGTCGTGATGGAGATGAATACTGCCTGGTCTGCGGAGACTAGACCGTGACTCAACAATATGAACGGAAAGATCGAGGCTATTGAAGTGAGGGCTGGCGACATGGCGTCGACAAATGCGGTCCACAGCACCACCGTCCTGAACGCTCTGCCATGAATCGAGTTGCCGAGATCGACGAGTAGTGACCTCTCGAGCTCTCTGAGTCTCCTTAGACGTTCAGCCCTCTCTGTCAGGTAGGCCCCAGCGAAGCCGGAGATCCCCATTGCGAGACTCATCCCCAGCCCGGCTCCGACGATGAACCTTGACTGGATCGGTCCTGAACTCCAAGCACCCACTATGACGCCGAGGGCCGCTAAGGCTCCGTCGAAGGCGTTCATCACAAAGTATCTTCTGGAGATGGCTGCAGCGCCAGTGACCCTCAAGTAAAACCTGAGCTGCTTCAGATAGTCATTCAATCCTCAATCATCAGTATTGGAGGCAGAAGTTCCACGGCCAGCACTTCAACAGGTCTGCGGACCCTCTCTCCACTTCAACCTAGAGTATCCTTTCACCTATCTCGGCTGTGAAGGGGACATACACGCACGCCACGACGACACATCCATACCGGTCCTTTGGTACACGCATACTCCTCACGAGAACCTTCGGATCAACCAAGGTCATATTCCTATCGGACGCCATCCTCCTCATCCTCTTGAAGAGTTCGGATGTGATCGTGTCCTCATCCTTGTAGCCATGATTCTCTGCGACAAAACCGTAGCTTGGCCCCTTCTTGCTGCGGCATTTCGTGTAACCTATCCCAGCCCCTATCACTTCTCCCTCATCACCATCCATCCTTGCGACGACAGCAAAAGTTATGGATCCAGGAGTGATCCTTGTACGTCTAACCTCTATCGCATCAGCGGGGATTATCGATGAGATGTAGACGATGTTGCATTCATCGATGCCGGCCTCACTCAATGCATCATCGAAGGCGTTCAGGGGAGACTCGGTGCTGATCCCTTGTCCGCTAGTGACGAAGTAGGCTCTTGGAAGAAACATCCCGTGGACGGTTCTCACTCGCTTCGCCATAACTATCTTCCATGACCGCCTTGTCTGAGTTAGTCTAGACTATCCCGGCACTTTCGATGAAGGTTTTCTGACAACCTCTGCATCAGATTGAAATCTCTACACTTCATCTTAAAGCCTTTTTGGAAAGCCTGAACCTAGGCGAAGACTCACACCGGTCATCGTCAGATCGTCTTCTACAAGATCGTCAGTCTTCCATACCTACCGACGTTAAGCTGATTCTCCCCTCTGAAGCTGGTAACGTAGCCGTTCTCGATCTTGACAGTACTGTTCACGCTGACTGTGTCTATCATCTCATTCCACAGTGAAAGCTTTATCGTCCCTGAGTCGTCCTCCAGAATCGCCGTCGCAACTCGACCCGGCTCCCCGAACCTCGTCGTAACCTCTCTCACTTCACCGATCTCTGTTATCCTACCTTGAAGTTCAACCCGTTTCATACCAGGTCTCAGTTCACTTATCTTCATTCCAGTCTCCCTCTACTCGAACAG
>JAWCLX010000005.1:0-374 GCA_038850385.1 Bathyarchaeia archaeon
ATCGTGGAGCTGAGAGATGAAGCCAGGAGGCGGAGCGACTGGAGAACGGCTGACAAGGTAAGGGAGCGGCTTGCATCCATGAAGATCTCCCTAGAGGATACGCCTGAAGGTACGCGATGGCAGATGATGGCCTAAGCTGGAAGGCCCTACCCTATCCTTCACCCCCCACCAAGCCTCTGCCTACCCGGCACATCCGGGATTGAATCTACAATCTTTAAAAGTCATGCCGCCCTTCTATCACCACGCAGCGGTGTATCTCTTGGCGAGAAGAGGAACGACTGAACAGGACGTCCTCAACATGATAATGAATGCAGGCGAGGATGGCGTCCTTCAGTCAGAACTGTGGAAGACCATCACGGCTGATAGTCGTGAAG
>JAWCLX010000005.1:457-7089 GCA_038850385.1 Bathyarchaeia archaeon
TATCGAGCGTCGGAGGGAGCTCTTCGATGGGAGATGGACCTACAGGGTCTTGGCCAAGAGGAGGACACCTAAGATAGACTCGATAATGGCTGTACCATGCGCCTTCTGCCATCTGGAGGGTAGATGCAGCGAGTCAGGCGTCGTATCACCGATCAAGTGTGACAGGCTGACTGCTTGGCTCAGCAGCCTCGCGCAGACTGATCCCCCCTGAACCTGAAAGACTCTCATTGACTGTCACCTACAGATAGTGAGGTCCTCACGCTCATCTGGTTATCTTAGAGAACCAGGCGCGAGAAGACTGATGGCCCGGACCTCATCCTGGCTCATGAGGAGACGGAGAGACCAGTACCATAGGCTCGCAGTGGAGAAAGGGTACCGGAGCAGAGCCGCCTTCAAGCTCCTTGAAATGATCAGGAGCTACCGCTTCATCAGGAGGGGGGACTGGGTGATAGAGCTTGGGGCTGCCCCAGGAGGCTGGACTCAAGTCTTGGCAGAAGCCGTCGGGGCTGAGGGGCACGTGCTAGCAGTCGATACTAGACCAATGGAGCCTCTGGACCAGCCCCAGGTCAAGTCACTCCAGCTCGACATAACCTCAGAATCTGCCCTCAGCACCCTTGCAGAGGTATGCGGAGGGAAGGTTGACGCTGTCATCTCAGACGTTTCACCGAACATCTCAGGGGCATGGGATCTCGATCACTCGAGACAGATCTACCTCGCCAGGAGGTCACTCGAGGTCGCTGAGAGTCTGTTAAGGACCGACGGGAACTTCCTGGTCAAGGTCTTCCAGGGCCGAGAACTGAGCAGCTTCCTGCATGAGGTTAGAAGAAGTTTCCGCGGATTGAGGATCATCAGACCCCGCGCAACAAGGATGTCGAGCGCTGAGCTCTACGTCCTCGGCCTAGGCTTCTTGGAGTGAAGAGATTCTCGGACGAGGGGTGGAGTCTCATACCGACTCCATCACAGTCCTGATGATCGCCTCAACCGGGGCGTCGGTCTTGAAGCCGCCTCCTGTGAAGTGGGTGCGGGAAGAGGTGTAGCCGCAGGCCCTCAGGCCCTCCACCACCGACACTGGACTGGGGGTTCGTATGCCTACCCTTTCACAGATGGTGTCGACAGTGTAGTGTTGGGGGTGCGTCAGCCTCCTCGAGCTCCAGAGAGAGCAACCTCAGGAGTCTTCCAGATCCACTGCTCCGAGGATCATGGAGCCTGATCAGTCTCGAACATAGCGCCTTATCTGTCAATCTTCCAAGGAAGAGGGGCCCAGCCTGACTGGTTAGAACAGAACCGCATCTTGAACATTTTCTGATCTTGGGCTGATCTCTGGACACAACTCTGTTAAGACAGTGAAAGCAATGGTGGATGTATCCCATCTCTTGAAGGATCCTGTTCGCCTCTGTGGCCGAGCGTTTGATCCTCGCATAGAGGCGAATATAATGGTCAGTGCTGTGTGCGAAGACAGGTTCAGCGGCCATGCCCTGCCTTCCGGCGGATGTCACAAGAGCTCCAGCAAGCAGTCTCAAAGCAACCTCCCTAGAGTACTCAGCTCTCAGAGGTTTACCGCCGTATCTCCTGATGCAGGCATGTGGCTTTGCCCCACATAGGACAGCCATATCCGTCGCTGTCATCGCTAGTACTCCGCCTTTGAGCATAGCTCTGATAGCGGAGTCGATGAACGGTACAGGGGAGCCATACGGGTCAAGGTCTATGAGATGCAACCTCTTTCCTGGAACCGAGTGTAGACTCAGGAAGACGTTGGCATCCATGCATTGCACGTCAACTCGCCCGTCCAGGTTGTTTGTTACCGCGTTGTAGTAGGATAAGGCGGCTGCGTCTGGCTCTATGTCGTTGAGGAGGACTCGATCAACTCCCTCAACCTCTGCAGCATATCTGAGGCCACGAACGCCTGAGCCGGTCATGGGATCGCAGATCCTCAGCCCCCTCTTCACCTCAGACTGGAGGCTGCGAGCAATGAGGATCGAGATATCCCTATTCAGCGCCATCCTCGAGTTATAGAATATGTTCGACCTTCCATGCGTACAATCTAGGCCCAAAGGCAGTGTGAGCTTGACAGCGCCTTCAACGAGGCTGTAAGTGCTGAACGCTAGCTTCGAGTTAACAGCTGATCACCCCACACAGCAATACTTACGCTCCGCCTATTAGGAGATGCTTGGATAAGATACCGGCAGATGCTCCTTCGGATAGATGTTTCAGATGGCAGGAACGATCCTCGTCAAAGGATTCCCTGGCGTAGGCAAGACCACCCTGGTGAGTAGAGTAGTTGAGAGGGTTAAGCTTCGAGGCTATACAGTTGGGGGGATGATGACCCGAGAGATAAGGAGTGGGAAGGTGAGGGTCGGATTTGAGATACTTGACCTGTATACCGGCGCAGTAGGCATACTCGCTCACATAATGGTGAAGGACGGCCCGAGGGTTGGAAAGTACGGTGTTGACATTACAGGCCTTGAAGCAGTGGGAGTCAAAGCGATCACAGAAAGCCTGGAACGGCCAGAAGTAGATCTTCTTGTGGTTGATGAGATAGGTTCGATGGAGCTCACGAGTTCAGCGTTCAAGTCTGCTGTCAGGCTTGCAGTCTCTTCAGGCAAACCCTTCCTCGGGACGGTTCAGCTGAAGCTCTTCGGAGGAATCTTGGAGATGTTAGGTTCAGGCAGAGCTTTCCGAGTAGTGGAGTTGACATATGAGAATAGGGAGCGACAGGTTGAAGAGGTTGCGAAGGAAGTACTGAAGATGCTTGGAGAGCGTCCGGAGGCAGATCAGGTCCGGTATAGGGGGAAGGAGGACTAGGCAAAACTCGTGGAGGCTGACAGCAGACGACTCAAGTAGCCGGACTGGACGAGGCTGGGAGAAAGCAGTTTTCAGCTTCCCAAAGGGCCCGCTGATAGGTCCGCTCGTGGTAGCCGGCCTCCTCTTTGATGAGAGAGGGCTCTCCAAGCTCGAGGAGCTTGGGGTGAGAGACTCTAAACTCCTGACGAGGAGGTCGAGACGATCCCTCTCCACAAGAATAGTCAGCATCGCAGAGGCGTATGCGATCTTCGAGATCCAACCTCAAGAGATCGACTCTGTGGTTCTCAGAGGTCGACCGATGGCTAGGTTGAATCGGCTCGAGGCTAAGATCGCAGCGAAGATAATCGATAGACTGAGACCTGAGATTGCATACGTGGATGCTCCTGACCGAAGTCCGGAGAGATTCGCCTGCCAGATACTTGAGGGGCTGAAGACCCCGACTAGGATAGTGTCGGAACATCACGCCGACAGAAAGTATCCGGTCGTCTCCGCAGCCTCGATCCTGGCAAAGGTGAAGAGGGACGAGGTGATAGACGAACTGCACAAAAGCTACGGCGACTTCGGTTCAGGCTACCCATCAGACCCGAAAACGACCGGGTTCGTGAAGGAATGGATCCTCAGGGACGGTTGTAACCTGCCCATTGTCAGGAGGACTTGGAGAACCTTCAGGAGGCTGCAGCGTGAACTAACGGAAGGCTAGGTCGAGGCCCTCAGGAGTGCCGAAGCCAACCACTATCAAGGAGTGAATCATGCGGATCAACTCGGCCAAGTATGGCTTGTAGATGTAGAATCCTGCCTCTGACTCATAGTCGTCGAAGGTGTGTTCGGCGAGGCCGAGGAGATACTTGAGAGTGAACTCCTCGAGTCTGCCTCCACAGACCGTGTAGACCGACCTTCCGAGGTCGAATCTCCTCTGAACTACTATTGGCAGCTGGAGCCTGTCGTGTAATCGTGGAGGCACTATCTCCGCCAGCCTCTCAAGTTCATCTCTCTTCAAGACTATGCTCCTTCCGTCGAGGGAATCAACGGATGGAGACCGCTCTTCAAGAAGGGTTTTAAGGGTCTTCCTCATCTTGGGCAGATGTTCGTTAAGCTTCTTCAGCTCCTCCCTCATCATCGTCCTGAAGGCCTTCTCTATGTGGCTCTCGGCCAAACCTGTCAATCCTCCAGCCTCGCGGTTATCATGACGTGGTCTTTCTCGTATGGTTCTAAGTGTACGACATCGAATACCCGAAACCCTGACATCCTCATTGTCTCAACCTCCCTCTCAAAAACTGTTGATGGGCTCAAAGTCACATCGATACTCCTAGACTTCACAGCGATCATGACCTCTCCGCCTTTCTTAAGGAAGATGGAGTTGAGCGCAAGCAGCTTAGCCTGCTCAGGCTGGGCTACGTCACAGTAGATCGCATCGGCTCTGCCGACGATCATCTTGTACCTTGACGGCGTCCTAGCGTCTGCAAGGATTGGCTGAACGTTCATACGGTGTCGACAGACTCTCTCGATAAGCTCCCTCATGCTTCTCTGCGAGAACTCCACAGCATAGACCTCCCCTGAGTCCCCGACTATATCGCTTACATGGCTGACCGTCGTGCCGGAGGCTGCGCCCAGGTAAAGGATCTTCGACCCAGACTTAACAGGCACCATCGTTACACCGTTCAATATTGCGGCTGCAAGTTTGCTTCTGTAGGGGTTCCAGATCCTGTACTCGGAACCAAAATGCGTTATCAGCTCTTCCCCGTAGAAGCTTATGCCCGGTGACAGGTTTCGCGTTGCGAGCCTCTGCAGTCCATTGACCGTTACCGTGAAGATGTTCCGGAACCTCTCATGTTCTCGAACCTCTAGCTCTCTCATTCCTGCTTCTCACCGGTGGCGGTGCCGGATACCTCTCCTGGATCTCCCTTATCCTCTTCTCAACAGACTCTTTCAGCTTGTCCCCTATGAACTCGCCTCTGAAAGCATCGATCCGTGCAGCGATTGAGAGTTTGCTGGCTAATGTTCTAGATATCTTCCCTCTCTGCCACCTTGGAGCAGTGTGGAGGGGTTGATACTGAAAGATGATGCCGTGCTTTGGGGGCCTGGAGCCTGTTTTCAGAGATCTGAAGAGAGCCTTTTCAGCGCCCAGTACCTGGATCGTGCTTGACGGCATCTCAGCCAATCGCCGCAGACTGCCGGCGATAGACATGAGCCTAGCAGCCAACAGCGGCCCTAGGATCGCCGTCGTGTTCGGCGCAACCTCCTCCATCATCATGGAGAGGAGATCCTCGGCTGCTCCTCTGGATCTGAAGAGTTCAAGAGCATTCTTCGAGAAGAGCCTGAGCACCTCGAGGTCCTGTGGGTTAGCAGCGAAACCGATAGATTCCCTTGCCTTCTCACAGATGATCTTTGCTTTCTCCACGGGCAGTCCCTCGGACACGAGCCTCTCAGTTGTGAAGTTCTCACGCACCCCCAAGTCCGAGACTAGTCTCAAGTAAGTCTCATGCTTATCGACTAGCTTATCAAGTTCAGGGAAGTGCAGCCCATACCATTCACGGATCCTTCCAGAGAATAGATTGAGCGTCCTGTCAAGATCGTCGAGGGTACGGATCACTTGGATCGCATGAAGATCTCTCTTCTCAGTCTCTCTCGTCACAGCCTTCTCTGCAAGAGCTAGAGTGACTTGATGAATGAACTGGTGAAACTCTTCGAGATCGCTGAACTCCTCAAGCTGGACCATGATCTCGCCGAGCTTCTCCCTGAATTTCAGGGCAGCCGCAGACTCAACCCCGGCGCGACACTTCAGGTTCAGGCTCCTCTCGACGTTAGATGCAAGGTTCTCGTCTTCAAAGAGGAATTCTTCGTACCCTTTCACACGCATGGACTCCAAGAGTTGGGCCAGCTCATCCACGACCTCGCCCCGTTGAAGCCTACTCACCCTTTCAGCAGCGTCCCCAGGGTTCCTCGGGAAGAGCCTTGAACCTACAACCTTACCCTTCGCTCCAAGGGCGAATACTCCGACGAGCGTGGTGACCATTGTCGACTTCAAACACTCAGCTCCAAACCTGAAACTGGCTGTGAAGAATATTGAGGAATACTATTCGAGGGCGATAAACCTTTTCAGACGGCTCATCCGCAGCAGTTATCTTCAAGAAGATCAGCCCCCATATCTGCCGGAGAAAGATGATGAGCGATGCAGCCTACTGATGTTGACTTGACATCGAGGTTGGCAGGGCTTAGTCTTAGCAACCCCCTCATCCTGGCCTCAGGGATACTGGGTTCCTCAGGGGCGATGCTGAAGCAGGTAGCCAGAGAATGTGTTGGGGCCGTCACCACAAAGTCCTTCGGTGCCACTGCGAGGGAGGGGTATCAAGGGCCTGTGATAACTGAGGTTGCGGCTGGCTACCTGAACTCCCTCGGACTGCCTAATCCTGGACCTGAACAGATGAAGGCCGTGATAAAGGAGGCTAAGAAAGGCGGAGTGCCAGTGATCGCGAGCATCTACGGGTTCACTGAAGAGGAGTATGGGATCGCTGCCTCAGCAGCTCAGGATGCTGGTGCAGATGCTCTCGAACTGAATGTTTCATGCCCCCATGTGGAGGAGGTGGGCCTAGAGATAGGCAGGGACCCAGACCTGGTCGGTAGAGTCACCGCGGCGGCCAAGGCCAGGTTTAGCAGGCCGATCATCGTCAAGCTCTCGCCTAACGTAGGTGATATTGTCAGGATCGCTGAGGCGGCGGCTGGAGCTGGCGCAGAGGCTATTACCGCAGTGAATACGGTAAGAGCTATTGCGATAGATATAGAGATGCGGCGTCCGATCCTCGGAGGGAGGTTCGGCGGACTCTCAGGTCCAG
>JAWCLX010000005.1:7099-13351 GCA_038850385.1 Bathyarchaeia archaeon
GCGCCCGCACCCGCCGCAATCCCTGCAGCGGCCGCAGCGGCTCCCGCGCCACCCGCGCCGGCCGCGCCCGCCTCCTCGCCAGCCTTCCTGCGCTTCCTCGAGACCGCCACAAAGACAATGTCTATGAGCTCTACGAAAAGATGAGTCTGCCGATAATAGGCTGCGGAGGAATAACCAGTTGGCAGGATGTCGTCGAGTATCTACTTGCAGGAGCATCAGCAGTCCAGATAGGCTCCGCTCTCATCAACAGGGATCTGGGCATATTCAAAGAGATTACGGAAGGGCTGGGAGCCTATCTCTCCCAGCATGGATACGCAAAACTCGATGAGATAATCGGTACAGCTCACGTCTAGAAGTCGACTGCTAAGGGATCATCCAGACCCAGGAGAGGTTGCATGCTCTCTCGGTTCTCTGATGAGAAGCACCATCACCATCGCGGCCAAGAGTGATCCGAGACAGATGGCGAAGCTCGTCTGGTACGCGGCCCTCGAGAAGATCCTGACGCCTTCAATCACACCCAGAAGCCCAAAGTTGTCTAGGAAGTAGCCTATCCAAAGCTGGTAGAGTGCAGCCCCTATAAATGGGAAGGCGTTGGCGCTGCCGGTGACTGAACCCATAACCCCCTTGGGAAAGAGCTCCTTCACGATGACGATACTTACCGGCATGACTCCGAAGGAGAACCCGAGAGAAAGAAACAGGATCAGAACATAGGCGGTCGACTCCCCCCCGCTCAGTAATGCAAGGAGAGCCCAGACGAAGCAGTAGAGGGCTGTGCCGAATATGTAGACCCTCCTTCTGGAAAAGACAAGTCTATCCGAGACCAAACCCCAGAAGGTTGCTCCAACGCAGAATCCCACAGAGATCATCATAACAAGGAGGCTTGCATCGACCCTGCTCAAACCGTAACTCTGCATAAGGTAAGGTACTCCCCACAGCCCCTGCAGGCTTATGAACGTCCCGAAGAAGAAGAGTGGTGGTGAGGCGGTTAGCCAGAACTCTCTGCTCTTGAAGGCCAGGCGTACTCCGGATCCAGAGCCGAGCGGCTGCCGAAATCTGGTGCTGGACCGCGGCGATAAACAACTCTGCCACAGTTCCTCCTGAGGTGAGTCTCTGACTACCAGCCACAGGGCAATCGTGAGCACGAGCGTTGCAGCCGCTATGAGCAGAAAAGAAAACCGCCATCCCAGGTTTGTCACCATGAGTGCAAGCGGAGCGGATGCGACCAACGCACCGACGTTGCCGATTGATACGAGCACACCTGTCAAGCTTGCGAAGCTTCTAACATCAAACCAGGATGAGATGAGTTTTGCCGTGCAGAGAAAAGCCACTGAGACCCCGACGCCCAGAATAGTCCTGCCCACCATGGCAGCTGGGAAAGTCGGTGCCAAGGCGAAGATGAAAGACCCTATCGATGTCAGGAGAGAAAAACATGTCAACATCTTCCTGGGGCCAAGGGAGTCGACCAAGAGTCCAGCCGGAATCTGCATGGCAGCGTAAGGGTAGAAGTACAGAGAAGAGAACAAGCCTAGAGAGGTGGCGCTTACCGAGAAGTCTCTCATGAGATCTTCAACTATGACGGTGACTGAAACCCGATGGAAGTATCCGATAAAGTAGAGCATAGACGACACAAGAATCACAAACCATCTGCTACGAGACGTGCTTAGGTCCTCCTTCGGCAGACTCAAGATACTGAATCCATGGATTCGCTTCAAGCCTGGCAGATTAGAGCAGTCCGCCCCTCCCAGACGAGGGCGTTGAAGCTGCAAAGCCCAGTCTGCAAGATGCGACATGGACCAAGAAAGCTTCAGCAGTCTTCCTGAATATGTCCTCTATGTGTATGTCTGTATGAGAAGGCCTCTCCCCCTCCCCCACGCAGGAACTCATAAGTGCCGAGTACTCGATAGTCTTTCTATTCAGGCTTTCCAAACCGGCGGATGTACAGTTGGTGGGCCCGATGGGATTTGAACCCACGACCAACAGGTCACTCAGCCCCTTATGAGCATCGACATGTTGTTCTGTCGCTCTTTCCGTAAGCATCTAGATAATGCTAGACCGGACTGAGCTACGGGCCCACCCAACCTTTAAGCAAGATTCCCGTTGGATTATAAAGTGTTTTCTTCCTCGAGGTAGAGAATAATCTGCCGAGTGTCCTGGATACTCAGCATCCCAACTTCTTTGACCAAATGATTTTAATAAGGCACGGAAAATCTGATGCAGAGGTGCCGCCGAAAACTGATGCCGCCGTTTACGACGAGTCTGTCGTAGGCGTCAGCTCAGTGGTAGAGCAGCGGACTCAGCCTATTCGAGGTTGAGGCTGAAGCTGTTAGGTTTCCTCTAGGAGTACGCTGAGACCCGTTGGTCGAGGGTTCGAATCCTTCCGGCGGCGCCACCACTAGTCATAATGATGCCCTCCATGAAGGATCTGGATGTTGTTTATAGGGGGGTGCAGGTGCCGCCTCCCTGGAAACTTCACAGATATCTACATGATCACGTAGCAGAATGATCTTCCGAAACTTACAATATGCTGAGTTCATGATTCATCCTTCTGGTACAGGCTTAATCCGGCCACCTGAGTATGAGGGGGGACCTCAGCAAACTAGGCCACAGGATAGCCTAAGATCCTCGACAGTAGCGTTGCTTGTGACAGGTAAGTGAACGTCTCAAGATACTGAGCTGACGATAGTAGAAGAGAGTCCACGATCATTGATCGTGAAGTTTTCCAGGTGGCCTCCGCTGCGGTGCATGCCGCTATGAACGGCGTTGAGAAGACCGCTACCCTCGTGAGCTCAAGCCTTGCAACAGTCACCGTCAAAAGCAACATTAGCGATATGCCCAAGGTGAGAACGTTGACCGCGGAACCGCGGATGAGCGACTTCAGCACCCTCAAGTTCACGCCTAGGAATATCAGAAATGTCGGGAAACCGAGTAGAACAAAGAACAAGACTGTTGAGTATTCCATACTCCACACCGTGGGTGAGAGGGAGTACAGGTGCTGATGGAACCACCAGTTTGTTCTAAAGGCCCATGAAGCAGCCTCGAGGAATGGCATCCCAAAGAGCAGTTGCAAAAGGACGTAGGGAATGATGAGTCCGCAGATGAAGTAGAACAGCCTAGAGGCTGCACACCTTAACTCATCAGACCATGCTGCCATAATCAGCACAATGACCAGCGCCGCCATCGAGACGAACGTCAGGAATGTCGCGAGAAAAAGCAGAATGCCTCCGAAGAAGCTGTAGGGGCTCTTCCCCTCCTGTTGAGACTTTAGAAACAGCAGGATAGAACTGAGGATGAATACGGCCGCTGTCAAGTCCATGTATGGAAGATCCAGGCTGATGGATGGAATCCAAGAGTAAAGGATGCAGGAAAGGGTCGCTGCATTTGGACCGTACGCCTCTCTCGCCAAGTAGTATAGAGGCAATATAGCCAGGGCCGACAGCGCAGTCACAAGCATGATTACGGAATGAGGCGATCTCCCGAACACGTAAAATCCCGTGTATATCAAAAGTGGGTAGCCTGGAAAGTGTGTTGCGAGGTGTCCGCCCCAGTGCAGGAGAGGAACCTGCATCAAGGCGAGCCACTCATCAACGTAGGTTGCTGGGTCTGAGATTCTGAGAGCCAGAGAGTAGTAGGCGAAGCTCTGCGGATCCTCGACCAGACTCATAAGCCTCTCGAAGCCTCGAAGCCCAACCATTAACATCTGGATCGAGAGAAAGATGAGTGTGAATATGATAGGCTGAACATGATGGAGCATCAGGATCTTGCGGGAGCAGGATCCTGAATCTTGCGGAGTCTTGAAGAGAAAAATCATGAATGCGGCCTGAACAACGAAGAGGACCGCGATCAAAGCGGCGCTGGACGTGTCTGCGAGAAGAAACTGATGCGCGCCCACTGCAGCGAAATGAAATAGGCTCACGGCGAAGAGGGCGGGGAAGATTATTCCGCCCGCCACTCTCTGAAAGACCGCGGCCAAGAGCCCAATACTCTGCTTTGACTCAGCGAGATGAGAATCTCTCATGGTGGAGCACTTCTCTCAGTTCCCGTTTCTCCTTGGATCTAACCTCTCCTTCCACGTATCCTACGGGAACCAGAGCGATCAGCCTGTACCCTACTGGTACTGAGAGAAGCTCCCGAACAGTCTCAGCGTACCCCTTCTTGTCTCCAGCGACCCAGCAACTTCCCAGGCCGAGAGCAGTCGCGGCTATCAGGATATTCTCGACCGCAGCGCTCCCGTCTTCAAGGTAGTACTTCGACTCCCTACAGAAAACCGCGATGCACAGCGGTGCGTCAGCTATGAACTTGCCGTAGTCGGTTAAGTCAGCGATCCTTCTCCTCATCTCTTGATCAGTTACCGCCACGAACTCCCATGGTTGAAGGTTCATGGCTGAGGGGGCGTGCCTTGCAGCATCCACCAAGGTCTCGATGATCTCCCTTGATAGAGCGGTTGGAAGGAATCTCCTTACGCTTCTCCTCCCCCGAATCGCCTCCAACGCGTCCAATCATCTCACCCCGGATTAACGATGTATGGAAATCAAGAAAAAGTTGATGGATTCTTAAGCTTCATCGGAACAATGTTTGATGCTTCCGAAGTCTTCTACAAGCATCGACTAACCCTCCATCCCCATATACTTCAGATCTAGCTGGGCCGGCGATACTTGTACTCTATGTTGCATGACCCCTCCAATGAGACCATGCAAGGCCCTACGGGATGCTGCGGTGAACATGCCTTGCCGAATAGTGGGCATTCCCGAGGCTCCATCAGCCCTCTGAGCACTTGATCGCAGCTGCACCCGGAAGGTTCACTGAACTCAGCACCTATAATTGTCTCTAACTCCTCTCTGAACCTTTCCTCAGCGTCGTAGCTGGAGAACTCACTTTTCAGCTTCATCCTCGAGTTTGGGATGATTGGGAACCCGCGCCACTTCGAGTCTATCGGCCTGAAGACCTCGGACATAGCGTCCAGAGCCTTCAGGTTGCCCTTTTCTCTCACTGTTCTGGTATACTCGTTCTCCACAACAGCCCTCGAGGATTGGATCTGCCTAGCGATCATGTACACCGCCATCAGGACGTCAAGAGGCTCGAAGCCAGCTATGACCTGCGGCAGCCTATACTTCATGGAGAGCCTCTCATACGGCTTAGTTCCGATTATGGTGCTGACATGTCCAGGCTCTATTATCCCATCCAGCTTCAGCTCACCCATGCCCAGCAGTGATTCTAGGGCTGGGGGTAGATACCTGTGGCAGCTGAGAATAGAGAAATTCTCCGGTGGTTTACTGAGCAGGGTGATAGCAGTGGTAGGGGCCGTCGTCTCGAAACCTATCGCAACGAACACGATCTCGTCTCTTGACCGCTCAGCAAGCTTCACTGCATCCGTTATGCTGTAGACTATCTTGACCTTTGCACCTTCAGAGCGTGCGTCCAGGAGTGATCCTGAAGCACCTGGAACCCGAAGCATATCACCATAGGTGGCTACTGTCTTGCCTTTCTTGGCGAGTACTACGGCCTCCTCAATCTCGGTTGTGGTTGTCACGCAGACTGGGCATCCAGGCCCCTGCCTGATCTTCACACCATGCTTCTGTAGTAATGTGTCCAGTCCATACCTCACCACTGTGTCCTGATGTGTGCCGCAGACATGCATAAGCGTAAGGTTGAGATTCATACCGGCTATTCTCTGAAGGATCCTCTCCGCGACGGCCCTGTCCCTGAATTGAAACATCTCCATATGCCTTCAGTTCAAGGTGTTCAGCATTTCTCAGTAAGCTTAGCTTTGCCAAGTCTGTTTCAGAGCATAGCAGATTCCTGAAGGTGTCTTTCCAATAAGCCCACAACCTCTGTCTTTGAGGCTGCTCCAACGATCGTATCGACGAGTCTGGATTCCTTGAATAGAAGTAGTGTCGGGATGCTCATAACTCCGAATCTCGATGCGGTCTCAGGGTTCTCGTCGACATTAAGTTTGGCGAAGGTAACCCTCCCAGCATACTGCCTTGCCAGTTCCTCGATCGTCGGCTCGATCATCCTGCAAGGTCCACACCACTCAGCCCAGCAGTCGACTAGGACCAGTCCTCTTCTGACTACTTCGCTGAAGGTGGCGTCGGTTACCCGAACGGGTTTCGCGACCGACCGCCTTATCATCTCTTGCATCTTCTTGGCCAAGATCGCCTCCAACTCATCCATGTGATCACCCTTGAACATTCGTTCCATGGGTTAGACTCATTTGACGGCGCCTGTCTAGGTCCTCAGTCTAACTGACTTGAC
>JAWCLX010000005.1:13361-15120 GCA_038850385.1 Bathyarchaeia archaeon
TTTTCCAGCTACCAACTCGACGGCTCCCTTACATCTTGGACACTCGAGGGTCGGCAAGATCAAATGGTACTGAGGCTCCTCCCTCAGCTGGATCGGCCCCTCGAACCCGCATCTGCCGCATCTCACTCTTCCTTCCTCATGTTCGATCCTGAGTCTCGACCTCTCGAGTGGGGTATCCTTGGTTAGGAGCTTATAGCAGTAGCGCAGCTGATCGAGGCCCAGCATAGTGTATCGGCCGACGACGAGGTGGACCTCCAGCACGGACTTCGCATTCCTTCTCTTCGCCTCAAAAAGTACGGTCTCGATTATGCTGTTTGTCATCGACAACTCATGCATCTAGGACAGCCAACGTTACCTGTCTTGGATCAGCCAATCTGCAGCGCATCAATCACTTCTTCTATTCCAATGTGGTTCCTGCAGCTTGCTCCGACAACTCTTGTCCGCGGATTGATCTTGATGACGTCACCCTTGAGCTTCTCAAACTCGACACCCATAGCCTCTGCCAGGTCCAGCTTATTGATAACTACCACGTCAGCCTCCATGAAGATGAATGGGTGCTTGAGCACCATGTACGGCCCCTCAGTCACGCTTATCACGACGAGCCTCAGGCCAGCACCCAGACGGAACTCTCCGGGACAGATCAGGTTGCCAACGTTCTCTATGATCAGCAGGTCGACTTGGTCAAGTTCTATCTCTCCAATCGCCTTAGCCACCAAATTCGCGTCGAGGTGGCACTCCTTCCCAGTATTGATCTGGACTACTCTAACTCCATGCTTCGCGATCCTTTCAGAGTCTATGGTGGTGGTCAGGTCGCCGTTAAGCACGGCGATCCTGTATTTCGTCTTGAGCTTCTCGACGATGCATTCTATCAGGGATGTCTTACCTGAGCCGATCGACCCCATCACATCTATCGCCTTGACGCCGTGTCTTTGAAGGAGCTCATGGTTCCTGGCTGCCATCTCTTCGTTACCCTTGAGGATACTCTCTTCAAGCTCCACGTCGAAGACCTCTCCCTCATCATGCTTCACAACTCTCCAGGCAGTATTCAATTCTTTTCCCTCTGCTTTTCCGTGTGAAGATGGAATGCCTGCTCGAGTTCAACGAGCCCCTGAGAGCTCAAGCATCTCCTCCCAGAGTTGAAGCGTCTCCTCAGCCGCTTCCACGTCAAGAACCTCTATCGCGAACCCAGCATGCACTATGATGTACTGCCCCACCTTCGCGTCGATTAGGGAGATGTTGACCCGCCTCTTGGTACCTCCCCCAAAATCAACATCGGCTAAGTCGCCTTCTATCCTAGTTATCCTGCCAGGTATTGCCAGACACATTGCTGAGGATACACTCTGTAATGTATCATCGGCTCTGAGGTTCTTGCCTCAAACCGTCCAGAGGAGGTGAGGCAAATCAGGTCGGAAGCCGTGTATAAATCTCCGTCAATATAAACAGTTCTGAAGGCTACACCATTATGAACGGTTGGAGTTCTTCACTCTGTAGGCGGCGGCTACAGCCTGCCCCAATGATATGCCGCCGTCACCTGGAGGAACCATATTATGCGTGATGAACTTCAGTCCGTGATCTTCAACGACTGACTTCATGATGTTCGTGATATGTTCGTTACATGCGACTCCGCCAGTGAATCCGACGGTTGAGATGCCTAGGTCGTATGCCTTCTCGATCGCGAGCTCGGCAAGCGATCTTGCGATGTATGACTGGGCCGAGAAGGCTAGGTCTGGAATACTCACGGTCCCGAGACTCCTATAGA
>JAWCLX010000005.1:15130-28233 GCA_038850385.1 Bathyarchaeia archaeon
GAGCTTGAGGGTATCGCTGCCTTGAGCTGCCGCTGCCTCAAGCTTCATCGCTGGCTCCCCCTCATACGTCCTCTCGTAGCATAAGCCTAGTAGT
The DNA here is from genome assembly GCA_038850385.1 of Bathyarchaeia archaeon. GTDB lineage: Archaea > Thermoproteota > Bathyarchaeia > 40CM-2-53-6 > RBG-13-38-9 > JAGTQV01. Next base: position 15,225 of record JAWCLX010000005.1, read on the forward strand.
GAGGAGACGGCGTCCAGAATCCTCCCGCAGCTGCTCGTAAACGGTATCCGGTCAGATTTAAGCTGCTTCAGTATGAGCTCCGCCTCTGCTTTGCCGTGAGGGAGATGTTTAGCTTCTCGCCGAAGGAAGACTTCGAGATCGACGTGGTCGTGTAGGATCCCGGCAACCATTCGGAGAGGGTATCTGGTGGCGAGGTCGCCGCCGACCATCGGTTGCTCCTGCAGATGGCCTAACCTCCTGTAACCCTCAATATTCGAGTAAAGTACCTCTCCGCCCCAGGCGGTGCCATCAGGGCCGTAGCCGTATCCGTCGCAGACTATTCCCGCCGCTTCATCCAGGCCATGCTCCACCATCAGCTTGGATAGGTGGGCGTGATGGTGTTGAACCTGAACTGCAGGTATGCCCCACTCCTCACTGAGTCTGTTGGTAAGATGCGTAGTGTTGAATCTTGGATGGAGGTCGCAGGCAAGGGCTTTCGGCTTCGCCTTCGTAAGGCTGAGCAAGTGCTGAATCACCTCTTCTAGGAACTTCAGCGTCTCAGGAGTCTCCAAGTCGCCGATGTGCTGTGAGATGTAGGCTCTACGGCCCATTAGAATACAGCATGTTGTATTGAGTTCTGCGCCCAGAGCAAGAATGTCTACTGGAGACGTTGTCTTCAGAGGAACTGGTGCAGGGGCGTATCCTCTTGACCTGCGGATGAAGGCTCTCATCTGCCCGATGACTCTCAGAACTGAGTCGTCACACCTCTGCTCTATCTTCCTGTTATGATAGAGAAAGTACTCAGCGACTTTTCCGAGCCTTTTCATGGCGGAGCGGTCGTCGGTGATGATAGGTTCGTTGGGCGGGTTCGCGCTTGTCATGACCAGTGCAGGCTCTTGGATAGCATCGAACAGTAGGTGATGTAGGCCGGAGTAGGGCAGCATGACTCCGACCGTGTGAAGACCTGGGGAGATGAGTTCTGAGAGGAAGTATCCCTGACTCTTCTTCAACAGGACGATCGGTCTGGCATAGGACTTTAGAAGCTCGGCCTCAAGCACGCCGACTTCAGCGAAGGTCCTCACCGTTTCGAGATCCCGCGCCATTATAGCGAAGGGCTTACTCCTCCTTTCCTTAATCGCTCTAAGCCGTTCCAGTGGGTTTGGATCTGTCGTCACGCAGGACAGGTGGTATCCTCCATTCCCTTTGATTGCGAGTATATGGCCCTCCTCGAGGAGTCTGCCTGCTTCTGAGATCGGGTCTGAGCAGGCTAAGGGTTCGCCTCTGCTGCTTGCTATCATGAGTCTAGGTCCGCATCTCGGACATGCGTTCGTCTGGGCGTGAAATCGTCGGTCCCGCGGCGATTCATACTCTTCCATGCATTCATCGCACATTTGGAAGCAGTTCATGCTCGTATTGTACCGGTCGTATGGGACCTTACATGTTATGGTGTACCTCGGTCCGCAGTCTGTACAAGTTATGAAGAAGTACCTGTACCGTCTGTCAGAGGGTCTGCGTAGTTCAGATAGGCACTCGTCACATGTTGCGATGTCAGGGGGGATCGTCGAGCCGCCCTCGTTTCCTCCGTGGAAGCTCTCCCTGATCTCGAAGGCTGAGAACTCACTGTCACTCTCCCTGTATCTGACAGTCAGATCATGTATCTCTGAGAGTGGGGGTCTCCTTGCTCTAAGTTCTCTTATGAACCGCTCAATCTGATGGCCTTCGCCCTCGACTACGATTCTGACACCGGCGTCGCCGCGGTTCTGAACGTACCCATGCAATCCGTTAGCATTCGCGAGTCTATAGACAAAAGGTCTGAAGCCGACCCCTTGGACTATGCCCTTCACCAAGATGTCTGCCAGCACAGTGCATCATCTCAAGCGCGGCTTGAGGCTGCTAGGGTCGGCTGGAAGCTTGCAGCCTGCTGCTGGATCTGTACAGCATCTTCTATTCTAGGCCATCAGAAAAGAGTATGCGGGCTATCTCCGGCTCCAGCCTCCTCCTTGTACGCTCAAGAATGGAGGCGAGTGTATTGTCAGCCTTCGTCCTTCCGTCTGCTGACGAGATAATGACTCCTCCATATGAGTCGATAGGCTTATCTGATGTTTCGAGGGTTGTCTCGACACCCAGCTTCGAGCTCACTCTCTTCGCTATCTCCTTTATGGGAAGCTTTCTTCTCGAGTCAGCCTTATTTAGGAGGATCTCGAGCCTCCCTCCGCCAGCGGCGATTGCAGCTTCCTCTATCAGCCGCTCCAGCATTTCCGGATACGCTTCGTCTTCCGTGAATTCTCGAAGGCGCTGCTCAGCCCTCTTGAAGACATCATCTATGATCTTCCGTTTCTCTGAGAGCAGTATCAGACGTGTCTTGATGATCGCGTCGACAGACTCCCTGTGTATGATGTTCTCCACCTCATCTTCAGCTGACTTAATTATCTCTTGGCAGGCCTTGCGTGCCCTCTCCTCAGCCTCCCTATTCCTCTGTTCGAGCAGTCTCTCCGCTGACTTCTTCGCGTCTTCTATTATTGATCTAGCCTCCTCTCTCGCATCGCCGAGTATCTTTGAGATGAGTCTGTTCTGTGTTGGTTCCCTCATGGGCTGTTCGCGCCTGACACTACTTCCTTCAACACCAACTCTACAGCCTTAGATACAGCCCGCTCATCGAGTGACCTCAATCTCGAGACTTCGCTCTCACACTCACTCATTATCTTCTTGACCCTCTCTCTTGCTCTCTGCATTGCTTCTCGCCTTGATTCCTCAGCCTTCTTCTTGCAGGATTCCACAACCCTATTGTAGACGTCTTCTACGGAGGTGTCTGGCCCGGCCTTCATCCGGTCGGCCTCAAGCTTCGCCTCTGAGATCTCTCGATCGGCTTGCTCCTCAGCCTCCAAGATTGCCTTAATGATCTCGTCGGTCATGATTGTCTGAGTATGCCAGATGAAACGTGCATAATAGTTTTTCGAAATTGAGTCTTAGCTTCCATCCGTGTCAAGACTGCTCATCGTTTTTGAGGGGGTCGATACCTGAAGTGACCGGAAACCTTGACTGAAGGCAAAAGATATGGTCGAGATGGAGGCATACTCGCGCAATGCTTTCAGCATGCACACTACTGACAAAAGAGGCTGCGTTGCGAGGGGGACTACACTTGCGGTTTCATCTGGTGTCTGTCGGTCAAGACTCAGACTGCATCAACAGGATCGTCTATGGGCGGTCTCTCAGGAGGACTTTCAAGCCGGGTTCTTCTGCGGCGACTCATTAAAGCATGGTACGCGGCCGCTGCGATGATCGCTGCCCCGAATGCGGCAAGTATCTCATATTCAGCCTGGACTATCGTTCTTCCAAGCCATGCCAGAAGGTAACATCTAGGGACTGACCCGACCAGCGTGAGTATAAGAAAAGCTCTGTAATTCATCCTGAGGAGGCCGGCGGTTATTGAGAAGACCTTGTACGGGATGAAAGGTACGAGTCTACTTGCCAAGATGGTCCAGTTGCCCCATCTTTGGAACCACTTTTCAGCTTGAGAGATACGTCCAGTCGTCACTAACAAGTATTTTCCATACTTGTCAACTGCGCCCCTGCCCTCCTTCCCGATGAGGTAGCCTGCCGCCGCGCCTATTGTTGAACCTGCGCCCCCAGCCAACCCTACAAAAGAAGGGTTTATCCCGGCTAGTCCCGCTGTCACCAGCACAAGCTCTGAAGGGATCGGTACTATACTCGACTCCAGTATCATTGCGATGAAGACCCCGTATCCTCCCCAGTCCGCGATGATGTCAAGGGTCCATGATGCGAGGTCCTCAAGTACGCCCTGAATCATTCTCTCCCCAACTCAAACTCTACAGGAGGCTGTCATAGATCTCAGCATAGGCGCAGGCCATTCTCTCCCAACTGTACGTTTTCGCTTTAGCCGCAGCTCTCTCGCCTATGCCCTCCATCGCTGATCTGTCTTTGAGCAACTGGATAATCGCTTCCGCATAGGAGTCGGGATCAGTCGGCTCAACCAAGAGTCCGTCAACATTGTGGTCGACTATCTCTGCTGGCCCCCCATCATCTGCGGCTACAACAGGCTTTCCTGTGGCCATCGCCTCCAGCAGGCTGAGACCCCACGGTTCGCTCAAAGCAGGAAAGAGAAAGATGTCGCAGGCAGCATAGTATTCAGCAAGCACCTCAACCTCTGCGTCAGAGACGAACCTCACTCTTCCGGACAATCCCAGCCTATTCGTCAAGTCCTGCAGATTCAGCCTACTCGGCCCCTCCCCCACTATGATGTAGTGAGCATCTTCAAAGTTGTCAGCTACTATCCGGAAAGACCTCAGCGCGGTCTCCAGATTCTTTGCAGGCCAGAGCCGACTGACAGTCAACAGTAAAGGAGAATCCTTGATTCCGTATTTCCTGCGTATCCTCTCCCCTTTCACATAAGGGTTGAAAGTCTCAAGGTCTATGCCAGGATTCACCACTTGCGCTCTGAGCTTGTAGATCTTCTCTATCTGGTCTGCAACGAAACTGCTGACTGCAGTGACGGCTGCAGCGTTCCTGGCTGCGAGCTTATCGATCTGCCTCGATGTCATATGCATCGTCTTGACTCCGAGTAATGCTGCTGCCCTGCCTGTTCCGGCTGGAACATTTGGTTGTCTGATGAATCTATCTATCTCCAACTGGTCATGGAGGATCCTTGGCGGCTCATTACACTGCCATAGGTATGGAGTGTCAGTGTAGCTGCTCCTCAGCCTCGTAGCTAGGAAAGCAGCAACTGCACTGGGGAAATTATGGGCGTGTAACAAGTCGTAGCCCTCAGGCAGACGCAATGCAAGCTCAAGCGCCTGGACGACTGGTATCGCCCTGAATATATCATGACTGAAAAAACTTGAGAGGCTGGCTACCTCTATCGCATCGACAAGCTCGGGGAAGCATGCCGCCTTGTCATACCTGATTACGGATACTTCCACTCGGTAGCCAAGTCGTCTGAGCTCTCTGCTCAGAGAGAAGATCTGTCTCTCAGCCCCGCCTCTGGAGACGCACCAGTTATGAAGCATGCAGATTCGCGTATCCATCCAGGCTTTTCTCCTCTTCAGTCGTATGACAGTTGAGGCTCTGGAAGGTGTCAGGTGCTCTGCTGAAAGCCAGCCTCTTCCAGATGACTGCCACGATCAACGTGAAGACCGTGCCTAAGGCGGCAAGAGTCAAAGTCACTGGGGAGAGGTGGGGTTGGAAGATTGGTTCGTAACTGTAGCCTGAGTCGGCAGCCGCTGTCCTCCTTACAATTCTCGTCACTGAGAGCAGAAAACCGCCGAGCCAAGGCCAAGTCGGTAGAAAGAAGAAGATCCCGTTCAGCCCGTGGATCAATGAGTATGCAAGAGCTATCAATGAGAGCGACCAGTATTCTTTAGTCTTGACTTTGCCTGCAACCGCCAAGACTACCATGTACGGCAGCGCCCAGACGAGGAACTGCTCGCACACAAATCGAAAACCGGCGAATATCGAGAGGATACTGCAGAGCTGAAATGCTGCCAGTCCCAAGGATCCGGAGTCGGCACTTCTCCTGAGAGCCTGAAGATACGTCCCGATAAGTAAGGCTGTGACTGTCAGGTTTGAAGCGGCTATGACGAAATCCGGGTTTGCGGGCAAGATCAACAGTACAGACCAGAATGTCAAGCCGAAGCCGACGGCTCCTGGGTCAGGAGGACCTGTGAAGAGGCCCTGAGAGAAGCTGAGGCTTTGGGAGATGGCTGGAAGGAAGAGGATGAATGAGGATGCGGTGAATACTAGGATGTATCTGAGGGCTGTTTTACGAGAGGCAGAATGGCCAGAGTTCAAGACGAAGAGAATCGTCGGCAGAAAGAAGGCTGCAGGGTAGAGCTTGTAGCCCACGGCCACAGCCATTGCCAACGCAGAGAGGTCAAGACGTCTCCGCAGCAGCATCCACATAGAGAAGACTGAGAAGAGAGCGGGCAGTGAGTCGAACATTCCCCAGACCGCAGAGATCAGGATCAGATAGGGGTTGAGAAACCAGACCGCCGCCGCCCATGATGCCTTAGCCCTGTCTCGGAAGAGGTCTTCTGTGAGCTTGAAGATCGTCACGGCAGCAAGGATGTCAGCGACGAGAAAAGGGGCTTTCACCAGAGTGTTGAAGCTCAGATCCGTGATGTACTGAATGCCGTACCTGGGATCAGGGTTGAGTATCTCTGGAAGGGATTCCAGAGGAGTTGGGGAGGCCCCCAGCACACTAGAACTCCATTCGTAGATGAAGGCGACCGGTACAAGAGTGTAGAAGAGCATTGGGGGGAAGAATGTGACGGCTGTTGGATTCTCAAGGATCCCGAGGATCAATCTGTGCCATACATAGACATCGAAAGGATGCGCTGTGAGAGGCATCAGAGCGACTCTGGTCAGGATGCCTGCAGCGAGTACACTCCTGAACCTCATGGTCCCAGCTCCGATGCTTGCACTTCTCAAAGTAGACTTCTGAAACGGACCTGAATTCTCCCTAACTCCTAGTTATTCTTATGGTGTGAACTAAGAACATTGTTCAGAGATCGCGTACCTCTATGCTCGAACTGAAGCGCGATTCAAGTAAGGTTTTCAGCTGCTTGAGCGCTTGACTGTCAGCAGAGGAAGATGGAGTTTGAGTGAGTAATAGAAACGCGGTCGTTCCAGCACTGCCTAAGCTACTTAACGACTGGTATTCTCTCAGGTAGACTGTCGAGAGCCAGTTGATTCAGCTGGGCTAGTATAGGCGGTAGAGTGGAGGCTGAACTGCGTACTTCACTGGTGGGGTCGGCACAATGTATTCTTGTGGAGGCGGCTGAACCAAGTATCTCTGCGGTGGCTGTGGGACAAGGACCTCCTGAGGTGGCGGTTGATAGTACACCTCCGGCGGCTGTGGGACAAGGACCTCTTGGGGAGGGGGCTGGTAGATGTATGCCTGCGGCGGCTGCTCCACCAGGACACAAGCTGGAGGTGAAGGGACGAGATACTGCTGGGGAGGTGGTAGATAGGCGTACCTGGCAGGTGGTTTAGGGACATAGTAGTATGCCAAACCATTCAACCTCGACTAGTATCCAGTAGCTTTCGCTTTCAGAATAAGAAGCTTTCGCAACTACCCTGCCGGGATCAGACTTGGTCAGTATAGTGCAACTACTACAGAAAAATCACTTCCGCCTAGAAGAAAAGCTTCGACGTTCGCGGTCGGTCTGGAAAAGCTTCAAAAGAGTGGGGAAGCGTCCTATAACAGTGCGTCTTATGTCCAAGTACTGTCTATGCCTACTGCTTCTGGCTGTGCTGTTCCGGCCCCCACTTGCTTCAGCATCCCCTAGAGAGGAGTTGATTGTGAACGGCGGTTTTGAGTCGCACCTCGATGGATGGCAGCCCTTTATCTATGACCACGTGTATGGAAAAGTCAATGTAACCTCTGGAACATGGCATTCAGGCTCTTGGTGTCTGCGGACCTACATCAACCCTGCTAGGGAGATACCGTATTCTCAGAAGCGTGGTGGCGGTGTTATGCAGATACTCCCAACAGACATCAAAGACCTCGACCTCCTGCTGAGCTTCTGGGTCATGCCTGCTGTGATAGGCCAGAACAGCCATACCAATATCAGGTCAGTGGTCCAGATAAGCCTGAAGGACGGGCGGTCACTGAATCTCTCCTACTACGTGGCATGGGCTCCTCCGGCCCTAGGAGAGTTCCTCTACAACACCTCAGACAACACAATATTCTTCCTGCCAGCTCTACTCCATCGATGGACTCACATCGAGCGTGAGGTCAAAGGCGACTTTGAGTCTAGGTTCGGAAACTCCAGTAACCTGGCGTTGGAGAAGCTCTCGGTAAGCTTCGATATGACGACTGTCACACATCTGAGCACTCCAGATGCTTTCTGGGATGATGTAAGTGTTCTCGCGGAGAGACAGGCGGCCTCACCGACCACGCCGACACCCAAACCAAAAACGACACCGCCCCCGCCCCCAGCCCTCACTCCCTCCAGCACGGCCGCGACGACCTCTCCCCCTCAAGAGACCGGAGGCGGTTCAAGCCTCGCCGTGGAACAGTACACCTTCCCAGCGGTCCTTGTGGTAGTTCTGATCGGATTGGCTGCTTTTTCGGCTAGGTTAAAGTCTAGAAAGGGTCTGAAAGCTGAGGCCGCAAGGAGGTACTGTCTCAACTGTGGTGCAGTGATGGATGCGGGAGCTCTGCACTGTACCCGTTGCGGTTCAAGGCAGTGAGGCCTGACATCCTATATTGGTGGAGGCTCAAGCCTCCGCCTGTCCTTTGGCAGCTTAGTCCATTTCATGAACTCACGGGACGGTGGGTTCTCGCTGTACAACTCTCTCCTTCTGCATTCGAGCAGCCTATTCGGTAGTCGTGCATGTTCTGCGGCTGACTGGATCACGTTCCTTTTCAACTCCGCGGCTTGGAGTGCCGGCTCCACGAACTCTCTCCAGTCAGGACTCCTCATCAAGTGATGGTCCAGTATCAAGGTGGACACCTCTTGGCTGAGCCTCGTCAAGTTTGTTCTTGCGAGCGCTATCTGCTCCTCCTTCACCAGTCCTCCTGACAGGTAGAGCGGTGGACCACTCAGTACGAGTATCCTTGGTTCATCTGAAAGCACCATCCTGACTACTGCCTCATCCATGGGGCCTTGAACATCTGATGCATGTGTAATTCTCTCTTCACCGTAGGTTACCGTGAGCATCACCACCCAGCCCAGGCTGGACCCGCATTCTCCATGGAATACTGGTTGGGAGAACTTAAGTTCAGTCGCTCCGAACTGGAACCGGTTTCCGTCAGCTATGAAAACCTTTCTCGAGCATTTCTCAGCAAACCGGTTGAACAGCCACCCCCTCCGTCTCTGACTTGGGTTTACCTGTGTTCTGAAATCCTTCAGGAGCAGGGTCTTGTCCTGGACGAGTTCTTCGGCCTGCTCAGGGCTCGAGCCGATGAAGACGTTCTCGGTGTAGTTCGGTGTGTAGTGGTCATGATGATAATGAGAGACTGTTACGACGTCTGCCTTCCTCGACTCATCTATGAGTCGTCTGCGCAGTTGAGCTCGCGTCCGGTACTCTTCAGGGTGGGGGAGCAGGTTGAAGCGTATCCCCAAGGAGACTCCTGGATCAACCAGAATGCGTAAGTCAGGCGTCTCTATGAGCGATGCCATAGATCTGACTCCGAGACTCTCGAAAGCCAGAGGCACGACTGTGATATCTTTCATGGTGTCTTTACCGTTTTCTTCTAGCTTGTCCCATACTTCGAAGAGACGATGCCGAGTCTCGATGAGTCAGGAGGGCTTCAACCGGTGGCGACGCCACCAGCCTCAGTAGTTTAGCGGCGTCTCCCGGCTCTCCTCCTGTCTCTTCTCAAGGGCAAGTAATGTCATTAACGTCTATGTGTCTTGCCGTCGCTTCCTCTTCAGGATGAGGAGAGCTGCCGAGGCTGCGACCGCTACGGCGACTATCGCTGCAGGCAGGCCGTAGACACCCAGGTAGTCACTGAAGCCGGCAGAGACCTCGGCCTGAGCCATCACTGTAACAGGCAACAGTCCCAGACCAGCCTTGTCTGCCACTTCTTGAGGAGCCAGCCTGTAGAGCAGTCTCGCATCAACTTTGATCGGCAACGCGGTGTCAGGGGGGACACTGAAGCTGAAGGTCTCGGTCCTCGTCTCTCCCGGCGCTATTCTGTTGTCGCTGAGGATCCTTACGGCCCTCCAGAAAAGCGGGCCAACGTCTTCACCTTTCTCATCTACAAAGACCGGCCTGTAGTATCGTCTCCCTTCATAGAGGAGCTTTCCCGAGGGATCCTTCACCGTGACCTCTAACCAGAGCTCCCTCACCTCGGACACGCCTGTCGGAAGGGCATGACCGCATCCTGAGTTGGTAACGTTGGCTAGGATCGTCATATTCCCGCCTGCGGTTACTGGAGAGGAAACCTGCAGACTCAGTCTCGCTGCTCTCTTGAGGTTGTACTCGTGATGTCCACCGAGGAAGACGTGACCGAAAACCTCGTCTCTTACGTTGCCGGTGACCGCGGCCTTACCCTTGGTCGGGACCATCATGCAGTGCTGACACGTGATCCCCTCTGCAGAGTACGGACTCTCCCTCCACTCCTGATAAGTAGTCATTATCGGGAGGCCGTTCACAGGGTGGTTCACGACATGGCACATTGCACAGAACTCAGACTTTCTGTGAAGCTCCGAATATGCACTCTCATGATAGCCCGATGCCGATGGATCCTTCAGCGGACCCCTCTTGATCTTTCCCGGAGAGTTCTCGAAGGCACCGTTTCCAGTATCCGTGGTGCCGGTGACTGTGTGGCAGAAGTCGCACGAGACCCCTCTCATTCCAAGCTCGCTGGTGGCCGGTATCTCGCCTGCCAAGTAGCTGATCGGAGAGTGGCATTTCGTGCAGAAAGGATCTGTCAGACCGCCCGTATCTTTGCTTGCTTGATCATACTCAGCCAGGTAGAGGCGATCTACTTGAGCCTCGGCGTGCTGGCTCCTCTGCCACTCGCTATAATGTTGATCGTGACAGCCGCCGCAAATGTTTGGGTCCTCAAAGTCTGATACTTTCAAGCTTGATGTTTCAGCATAGGACCGGAGCATGAGGCTGGTTGAGCCGAGCAGGATAACTATGACAGCTAAGGACGCGATAATTCTGCTTCTATGGCTCTTCAATGCTGGTCGCCGACTCAACTCTTTCTGTTTATGTCTCACATCCTACAATAGCCTTCAGGAGCTAAAAGCCTTTTTTGCGGTGTTAGAGGGGTGATCTGTAGATGACGGGTCGATTCACGTCGAGGCGTTGGAGAGGTGTATTGAGGAAATGCCTAAGAGTCAGCGTATCCTATCTGTTGAAACGGTAGGCGATGACGTGTCTGGCCCAACTGATTCAGTGATATAGATCTTGAGTGCGGGAGCCTACCATCCTTTGTTCAAGAAAGGCTCTGCCTGTTCTTCAGCCCAGTGAGGAGAGAATAGCCTCTAATACTTGAAGGTAGCCCAGACTGATCCCAGGTCTGAATTATGAGCGTCTTCCCAGTCGGCAAGATCCCTGTGCAGGTTCTTCAGAGAGTTGTCTTCAAAAATCTGGGTGTTCACAGTAGCAGTCTGCTCGTCGGCCCTGGAATAGGGGAGGATGCTGCGGTCGTGAGGATGGGAGGGTCTACCATTGTACTCTCGACCGACCCCATAACAGGCGCTCTAGCCAATATAGGTTGGCTCTCAGTCCATGTGAACGCTAATGATGTGGCTACCCGCGGAGCAAGGCCCAAGTGGTACCTCTGTTCAATAGTCTTGCCGGAGAAGAGTGGGGAGACTGTCCTACGCAGGATCATGAGGCAGATCGACGCCGCGTGTATTGAGCTAGGAGTGACGGTGGCAGGTGGACATTCTGAGGTGTCGCCCCTGCTTGAGAGGCCCTTGATCGCTGGTTTCATGATGGGTGAAGCTAAGTCCGGCCGCTACGTAACGTCCAGTGGGGCTGTTCCCGGAGACAGACTCATACTAACAAAATGTGCGGGGATAGAGGGGACCGCGATACTTGCGACGGATTATGAGGGAGTCCTGAGAAGACGACTTGACGCGAGGATTCTTAGGAGGGCGCAGAGACTTTACAGGAAGATCAGTGTCGTTGAGGATGCGATGGTATCGCTGGAGGCTGGCGGGGTCGATGCGATGCATGATCCTACTGAGGGCGGTCTCCTGTGTGGAGTCTGGGAGCTTGCAGAAGCATCGAAGCTAGGCGTTATCCTCTACAGCAAAATTGTTCCTGTTTCTCCGGAGACCGACGCTGTCTGCAGGTGCCTCGGGATCGATCCATTGCGTCTGCTCAGTTCAGGCTCACTTCTGGTGGCTGCTAAACCTTCACATGCCAACAAGATAGTCTCCAAGCTCTTGAAAAGAGGAATCCAAGCGGTCGAGATTGGAGAGTTTGTGAGCAGGAAGTATGGTAGAAGGATCGCTGCCGAGGACGGGAGTGAGATGGAATTTAGGCCGCCTTTCCCAGATGAGATCTATCGTATCTGGGAGTGGGGTCCAGGGAGGTGACATAGCTTTGTGCTCAGGTCTTCTGAGGTATAGGTGGCTGATACTCTCCTCTGTCTCAGGCATGCTTACGCTGGCACTGGTCACCTACGGCCTGTGGAGGCACCCCACACCTTCTGTCTATGGTGAGCAGTTCATCCTTGACGAGTGGTCACCTATCCCATTCATACAGTTCAAGCCGATGACCCTGATCTTCGTATCCGTCTTCCTTTTCTACGCCTTCTTGATTCAGTATCTCAAGGCAAGGATAGCTCTCCTGAGCAGGGACCTTCGCACCTTTCTTTTCGTGATCTCCTTCTTGATCGCCGTCGGCTCACTCTACGAACTTTTCTTCAACTTCGCGCTCTGGAGCGCTATGATGTCTGTGACAGGGGTCGTTAATCCTGATATCTTGGTTAATCGGTTTCCGAATCCGAAGACTGCTGTCTCTATAGTCTACGCCAGCAAACTTGTTCTCCTGATCTTTGCTGTATCAGCGTACTCGCTGTATTTCCTACATAGGGTTGATGAGGCTGCTTCAGCCTCGGATGCACAGTAGCTCTACTGTGACGGCGTTCCATAATGGGTGGTGTGTCATGCGGGATGTGTGGATCTGTTTCAGATAGTGTCTACATACACTTTCACTCTTGTCTACCGTTTATATCCTCTAGAATGTACAAAGATAGTAGTTCTCCAAACGATTGGCGGTGCCGAGAGGGGCAGAGGCGACCTGATAGATCAGGTTCTACTGAGACCGACCGTCTTCAAGGATGAGGCCCCACTATCCATAGAGTATATTCCAGCAAGACTCCCACATAGGGAAGGTCAGCTGACCTTCCTGACACATCTCTTCAGATCCTTACTGGAGAGGCCGGGGTCCACAGGCCAGAGGGTCTTGATAACAGGTCCTGTAGGTACAGGAAAGACCGTGATCGCCCAGAGGTTCGGCCTAGACATGGGCAGGGCTGCAAGGGAAAGGAAGATAGCTCTACGCTACATTCACGTCAACTGCCGCGAGTGGAAAGGCA
>JAWCLX010000006.1:0-9654 GCA_038850385.1 Bathyarchaeia archaeon
GGCATAATCGCCCCTCCAGGCAGACCGAAGATCGTCTCAACCTTTTCTCTCTCTAGGGATTCGACTAACGTCTTTGCGCCGGACATCCTCGCCATTTTTCACTACCACCTCTAGTATCTCTAAAACAGCCATAGCAGCAACAACCTCAGGTCGGCTGCTTAGGCTACACTAGGAGTACTACGACGATGAGTAGGACTATCAGCTGCAAGCTGGGAAAAGGCTCTAAGCGAACGACTGGAAACATCTCGACTTCACTCATCGTCGCTTTTCCATCTAGACTCTTTACTGCCGCCTATAAGGTTATTGGTGGATCTAGGTCTCTCTCGCTACTACACAATTAAACGTGAGGCTTGATCCATAGGCTTCACTTAGGAGATTCTATCTCCACAATTATCTGATTTAATGTTAGAAGTCGTCTTGAGGCAGCCGTCGTTGAAGATAGAGGAACTTAGAGTAGAGAATATCCGGCGTCTTGGACAGGCAATAGGATGCATTCCTGAGGATATGCAGCATGGGATTGTGATCGAGCGATCATACTCCTAGCATCACATCAAATATCCATCCAAACATTCACGTCATCCTTACCTAATTGTGTGGTGACCGATCCTACTGATGCCTTCGCACGCTCACGTTCGATCTATCTGCTGAAAGGTTTTTCTAGGCCATGGCTGAGTAGGTGCTACCGAGCGGGCCCGTAGCTTAGTCAGGTAGAGTACCGGGCTTTTAGCAAACTTGACTACCTGCAAGGAATTCATACTTCATGTGCCGAAGAGACCCGGGGGTCCCGGGTTCAATTCCCGGCGGGCCCGCCACAGTACAGTCGAAGGTTCTGGCATTTTCTTGATTGGGTGAGTTAGACATCAACAAGCCATGTTGAGAGTAAACTGCTGGTCAGCGTGTAAGGCTTGAATTTCCTGAAATCGTCTGTCGAACGGCATGTCTCAAGACTACTTCCAGAAAGTGTATGAGGTTAGAATCCTGCCGTGGTTGGGGGCAGCCATATTCTTCTCATTGTCTAAGGACACGTTACTAGAGAAGCCCCCAGCCTATTCAGACAAGGACACTTATCGAGGTTCAGAGAAGTCGGGTTCAAGAAGTTTGACAGCACCGATACTATGACAGGGTGCTCTCGCGACAGCGTATTCGTCTTCACCGTACCCAAAGCTACGCTAGGAATTGAGGCATAATGCTGAAGAACAATTCAAAAAAGAGTCGAGAGATGCCTATTCGAGATTCTGCAGCAAGCTGATGAAAAAAGAGAAATTGATCATATGCATGATGTATCTTCGTGTGCGGAGTGGTAGGTCTGAGGACCTTGAAGAAATTGCTGAAACAATCAACTGTACCGATCGCTGTCAGTCAAGGCAAGAGCATAGATCAGCTTCTGGCTGAGATGAAGTATACAGCCTTCCAAGGAAGGAAGTTGGGCGAAGCCGTAGACATCTGGTCGAGAATGTTGAAGAAGAGGCAGACAGTGATATGGTTTGGCCTAGCTGGGGCGATGATACCTGCTGGAATGCGCAGGGTCCTTTCATACATCATAAAGAAGAGGATGGTCGATGTGGTGGTCGCGACAGGGGCCAACTTCTACCATGATGCTTTTGAGGTCTCTGGTGGGAAGCACTACATTGGCGCCGCCAACTGTGATGATAGGAGACTACGAAAGCAGAGGATCGACCGCATATACGACGTCTACGTCGATGAGGACCGATTCTATGCCTTTGATAGGTGGCTAGACAAGGTATTCTCAGCCGAGCTCATGGACGACTATCCGTATTCATCGCGTGAGATACTCTGGAAACTGGGAAAGCACTTCTACGAGAGATACGGGGAGGTAGACTCTGTGCTCGTGAACTCGTACAGGAGGAATGTGCCAGTCTTCTGTCCAGCTCTGGGGGACAGTTCATTAGGATTCTCCTTGATGTTTGCAAACAGAAAGAGGGGGAGGAGGATAATCCTCAACACGTTCAAGGACGTAGATGAGAGTTCAAGGATAACTGAAAAGGCCAAGGCGACAGGGGTCGTATATGTTGGCGGCGGCACCCCTAAGAACTTCATCCAGCAGACGGCGGTCATATCGAGCTACCAGACCAGACATGATAGGAGCCACAGTTTTGCTGTCCAGTTCACTACAGACCTGCCTGTATGGGGAGGATTGAGTGGCTGCACGTTCGAGGAGGCGCAGAGCTGGGGCAAGATAAGTGCGAATGCAAGGATGGCGACCTGTTATGTGGACGCCTCTATTGCGTTACCGATAGTCGTTCACGCTCTTGCTGAGAGATTCAAGAGATTCAGGAGGGAGATACCACTCTTCGACTGGGATAACGGTGACCTGAAACTAACCTTTGAGAAGACTAGGCTCTAGCCTGCACTAGGATCTTCTCTCGAATCCACTGTACAAGCATCCTCCTAGGTGAGCGCGAAGTTTGTCTGTTCAGGAGTTCGCCTTCCCTCAACGCTGTGACGAAGGATATAGCACGGGAGTGATAAGCAGTCATATACTATCAAGAAGCTTCTCCTAGTAGTTACATCCCTGAGGTTGTGGCCAAGGAGTTGACCCAGAGTAGCCGCTGAGGAGCAGGGAGGACTACAACTACGACGGTGGAAAAAGCAAATCTCGAAGCCGGTAGTCTTCGGCGTCATCCATCACAGTGGAGGCTCCGTTCCTTGCAGGTCGCCTTTTTTGTTGTGGCTGGACGGAGCGCTTTTCTACCGGTTAGTTCAGAGTTTACTCCAGATTGACATGCGCAGTCTGTTCCTGGATGAATTGACGAGTGAAGATGTCAAGGATGCCTCCTCTCAAGTAGAGATAGTACTTGTTCCGGTCGGCTCTTTCGAACAGCATGGGAGGCACCTCCCACTCGCAACAGACTCAATAATCGTGCATGAAGTCACTAGGATCGTTGCTGAGAGGATAAATCTAGAGTTCCCAGTACTTATCGCACCTCTTATTCCTCTGGGCAAATCGACAGAACATGCATCCAGAGCAGGTACAATATCTTTAGATGGGGATGTCCTTGGAGAGCTGCTTCTCAGCGTCTGCAGAAGTCTAGTGCGAGACGGATTCAAGAAGATAGTCTTCATAAATGGCCATGGTGGCAATGTTAGCCTTCTCACCTCGATGTTGCGTGAGATAAGAGAGGAGACCGGAGCCTTCACAGCTTCGATATACCTCTACTCTGAAGATCTGCTTGGAGATTCGGTATCGAGTTTCAAGGAGCTAGACATGTTCCATGCTTGTGTCCTTGAGACATCATTTATGATGGTGCTTCGGCCGGAACTCGTCCATCTGGAGAAGGCTTCTAAGGATATACCTCAGAAATTCACCCAGCAGTATGGCTACAAGCATCTTCTGCTCAGCAGGAAAGGGGGGATAGAATTCTCATGGTTGATAGATGACTTATCACGCTCTGGCGTGGTTGGCGACCCTACTAAAGCCACTCCTGAGACAGGCAGAGCCGTCCTAGAGTCTCTGATAGAGAAGATCTGTGAAGTGCTAAGAGAGGTAAAGAAAGTTTAGTCCTTGTACCTTCCTCAAGAGTTGGAACTCTTCTGCTCTGAATGAATGCGACTCTTGCTCCCGTAAAAGCTAAGTAACCTTTCAGATTGGCTCAGTTTACGGAACTCATCCGAGCCTGTGAGTTTCCAGCTTCCTGCGCACACTCAGGACCTTTGTCATCCTGTACTTTCCATCCATTTTCCAGCATTCAAGCATACACAATTCTTCGATGTTTGCGGTGGCTCATCCCTTTGATAGAGGCATTCGCACTCACAATCTGGGGTTGACGGTCCGCGTATGTCTGTTTTCTGTGGCAGGTTCCATCATTCCACGGTTTGACACAGGGGTAGCTCTGTCCCATAATATCCTCTCCTGACAAGCTTTCAAGCAGGTATGAAGGTGTCTATTCTTTGCATGAAATTGCAAAACCTGTTCTGGAGTCATGAACGCTGAGTCCTCGAATGCCCTATCTGGAAAGCAATCCATCGCACAAACAAGATCGTGGGCTTTCTTGCCAGTTCAGCGTAACCTGAAACAGAGCACGGTGGTTACACACTATCTTATATCGTACTTGTATGGAATCATGTTTTGAAGGAACAACGGTTTTGCGACATCGTCTCGGTTCAGACGGTGATCGCACCGTCATGATTGTCGATGAGCAAGCTGTAGAGGTGGTGATTCAGCAGACGTCTGAGAAATGCATTGACTGTGGAAGAAGGACGAGCAGGAACCTGAAGTACTGCGATGTCTGCCGAAAGGCCCATTTCATGAGTGCACTTCGAAACATTAAACATGAGCCCCTGCCAAGAAGCGTGATCACCCCTCCCACAAAACCCGGTCGAATCAGCACCACCAACCTTGAGCACAGGACGGGGGGAGAGTTTGTGGAGAGATTGGGAGATGCTGTCGCACCTCCTCAGAGGTCAGCTCAGAAGACTGTCTTCTCGCCACGTACCTAGCTGTCACCTTTTTTTCTTGCCTGGAGCAGGGACAAAGAAAAGAAGCATGATATTGGGAAAGGGAGACCGCTCTGAACAGTCTCTTTCCAATCCAAATCGTTTATCTACAATATAGACACCGTTGTCAGCCAGACACGGAACGAACCTTCACAGAATGGGGAAAGGTTTACAGATCAATATTCGTAACTGACTTCGAAGAACAAGACGTTACGTGACTTTACCATCGAAGGAATGGCGTACTGATTAGTGAGATCCATTCAGCTCTAACCACGCAAAACCTGAAACAATCCAGCTTGACCGCCTTATCTCTCATCAGATCCGCTGAAGTAATCAACCAATCGATAGAATGGTGCGGGGAGTGGGATTCGAACCCACGAAGGCCTGCGCCACAGGGTGTCTCAGGCCGTTCCTGCTGCCACCTAAGCCTAGCACATCGCGACCATGTTCGCGGTGCCCTGCCCCTTAGACCAGACTCGGGTATCCCCGCATAGCCTTCCTCTAATGATTTCATACATGTTATATCTTTATCCCGCTTGGTACAGGTGGCGTCAGAGACTGGTACAACCGGTATTCCATCAACAACTTTGATTAATCACCCCGTTAAGGATCCTACTGTGCAGACTCATTAGGCAGCAGGCAAGGAGGCGCAGGCAACTCTTGGGTTCGCCGACCAGTAGGGAAAAGGTAGAGAATACTAGTCTAGCCTTCAGTCGAGTAGCCTGCTCCGACGTCAGCATAAGGATAATGCTCTTTCTGGAGAAGAAAGATAAAGGCGCTTCCAGAGAGGAGTTGATGAGGCAGTCACTCGCAGGTAATGAAGGGATCTTCGAGTACAACATTAATGAGCTTGCAAGATCTGGTCTGGTCTCTTCCGACTCGCCATACATACTCACCAGTTCCGGGAAAGAGATAGTCAAGAAACTGAGGTCTGTCCTTCCTTAGCAGCTTCTTTGCGTTAGCAGCCGCGGGGCAGCGGATGATCCAGAAGACTCAGGGAGCCTGCCAAGTAGTGCATTGTTCTTCTGCCTTTTTCTCTCTACTGGAGGAGGTGGTGCTCCGGGCGGGAGTCTCATGACATTTCTTCGATGCCATTTTGAACCCGCGATCAACGGCTCTAGGGATGCATTCCTCGCGTCGAAGCCCGAAAGGCCGCTATGCTGTCGGCCCAGCATGGCTAACCGAGCTACACCACCGGAGCACTCCTAGGAAAGCAAATACCTCTGACCTTTAAGCTCTTTCTAGATCTGGAGAGATCTGAGATGATTTCTTGGGACTCAATTAGCAAAAGAGGCTGATTAGTATCTTATGCTGAACTCTTGAAACTCTCCTCTCCACTCTTCAGGGTGGACCTCGACGTTCTTGACCCTTGCCCCTGGGGGGCCTCTCTTGCAGAACTTCAGCATCTCCTCAACTGTCTCCTGTTCCGCCTCGAATACCGCTTCAACACGTCCGTCAGGCAGGTTCCTGACCCAGCCCTGAACACCTAGTATATCAGCATTTTTCTTCGTCTCATGCCTGAAGAAGACGCCTTGAACCAACCCGCTAATGTAGACGTGTGCCCTGGCCTTCATCCAGATCCCCTCAGGGAACCTCATTCTTCAAGAAGAACTGCGAGATATTGTTTACCCACCCTTAACCTAGAAAGGTTTAAGACTGAACATCAGTGCTTACGAACGGTACTTACGCAGAGGCTAGTTGTCTTGGCTCAGCATCCAAGACTCAGAAGCAGAGAAGTCGTTGAGGGAATCGATAGGTACGTTCACCGCGCTCTATTCAAGTGTTCAGGATTCACAGATGAGGATCTAAGTAAGCCTTTGGTCGCCGTGGTCAACTCATGGAATGAACTGGTTCCAGGCCACATCCACCTGAACACGTTAAGCCAGCATGTGAAACGCGGGATCTTGGAGGCTCAGGGGACTCCCATCGAGTTCAACACGATCGCTCTCTGTGACGGCATAGCTATGGGTCATGAAGGGGTGAAGATGTCGCTCCCAAGCAGGGAGCTGATAGCTGACTCGATCGAGATAATGATCGAAGGGCACATGTTCGATGCGATGGTCTGCCTCTCGACCTGCGATAAGATCAATCCTGGAATGTTGATGGCTGCAGCCAGAATGGACATCCCGACCATAATGGCGCCTGGAGGAGCGATGTATCCTGCATGCCCGGCATGGGGATACTATAAGGGCCAGAACATCACAGTAGGGCAGCTCTTCGAGGTTCCAGGTCTCCTCGAGGCTGGGAAGATTAGCCCTGAAGAAGCAGCTTACTTGGAGGAGATCACACTCACCGGTCCAGGTGCATGCGGCGGACTGTACACCGCCACCACAACTCAGGCTCTGATAGAGGCGCTTGGAATGACGCTTCCATACATGGGGACCACACCTGCGGTCGACGCTGCAAAGACCCGCCTATGCCACGACATTGGAAGACAGATAATGACTCTTATCAGCGAGGATATCAGGCCAAGCCAGATAATGACTCGGGAGGCCTTCGAGAATGCGATAACAGTCGACATGGCTCTGGGCGGCTCCACAAACACTATCCTCCACCTTAAGGCGGCGGCGAACGAACTCGGCATGGACCTACCTCTTGAACTCTTTGACGAGATAAGCAGAAGGACCCCTCACCTCTGCGACATGTCCCCTGGCGGAACGTACAAGATCGTTGACCTGCATAATGCTGGAGGGGTACCTGCCGTCTTGAAGCAGCTGGGTGAACTCATACATGGAGACCTACCGACGGTGAGCGGCAAGACCATCAAGGAGATAGCTGATTCGGCCAAGGTAGGCAATGATGAGGTCATCAGGTCGAGGAGTAGACCAGTTCACAGAGAGGGTGGGCTCGCGATCCTCAGAGGTAGTCTCGCCCCAGATGGGGCTGTGCTCAAGATCTCGGCTGTAACCCCGAAGATGTACAGGTTTAAGGGTCCAGCCAAGGTCTTTGATAGTGAAGAGGAAGTCGTTTCAGCGATAAGAGAAGGCAAGATCTCGAAAGGCGACTTCATCGTCATACGGTATGAGGGGCCGAAAGGAGGCCCTGGCATGAGAGAGATGTTGATGGCGACAGCTATGCTATCAGGCATGGGTCTCGGCGAGTCTGTTGCCTTGGTAACCGACGGAAGATTCTCAGGAGCGACCAGAGGTCCATGCATAGGCCATGTCTCACCTGAGGCTCTTGAAGGTGGACCGATAGCAGTGGTCAGGGATGGTGACCCTATACTGATGGAAGTGAGTTCCAGGAGGCTCGAACTGGACATCTCTAAGGATGAGCTGCAGACGAGGCTGCAGTCTTGGAGACCGCCGGAGAGGAAGGCTAGACGCGGATACCTCTCCAGATATTCTAAGCTCGTCACTTCAGCAGACAGAGGAGCGGTCTTCAAGTAGCCCTAGACTAGATACCTTGGAACCTTGCCAGGTTTGAACGAAGCCTTCGGCTGGAGTCCAAGACGACTCATCCTCTCAGCGACTCTATGATACATTATCACCTCCTCCACCTCCAGACAGCCTGCAAGGCCAGAGTCGATTTCTGAGAGTCTTTCTATGAGATGCTGAAAGCTTTGATGTGAAGAGAAAGACCTCATAACCGCAGGATGGCAGCTAACATCCTCATCGACAAGGTTTCTCAAAGCATCGAGCTGAAGCTTGAAGCCTATGGATGAAGCGCCTGTCAGATTCTGAAATTCAACCTCATCACAACCTTTGAGTGAAACCCTGACATGGAGAAAACTGAATTCTGAAAGCTCACTTGCGTAGTCCCTTGAGTGACCGATCAGGATGCCGTTCGTCTCCAAGATGAAATCTAGAGGCGGAAGAGATCTAAGTTCCCTGAGAAGTTGGATGAGGTGGCTTCTGGAGATTGTCGGTTCACCCCCGCTCACCCTGGCTTGTCGATAGCCCTTCGAGATGGCGATCGACTTCAGCTTCAGGGCGACGTCACGCGGCTTATGGAATGATCCCGCTTCAGCAGGATTGTGAAGAACGTCTGACTTGACCCAGCAGAACTTGCAGGTGAGTCCGCAACCTACGCAGTCCGCTGTCGCCACGCCCCCATACCATCGATCAGGCCTGAAACGCCAGTACTTCCTAGCCACGACCTCGCCTTCAAGCCTGGTTAGCAGTCTCTCAAGTGATAGGTGCCGTTCAACAGGGTCATAAGTTGAGGGACCCAAGAGATGGGAACCTGAAGGGGGCTACGCAACTCCTTCCCATGAAGCTTGAGCCAGTGACACCTGGGACTGGACTCGGCCTTTACTTTGTGAACTTCGTCATCTTGGTACCGCAGATCGGGCAGATCGCTTTCAGGATCGGCCTACCCTTGGCTGTCGTCTCACGCTTGACCGCATTGTCGTCAACTGTCCTCTTCTCCTTGCACTTTACACAGAACATCTCTGCCAATACAGTATTCTCCTTGTCCGTGAAATCAAATTACCAGTTTAATAAAACTAATGGTCAGATACATGTTTAAGACTTCTAGATTAGTTAGACGAAGCTTTTGTCTTGCAACCATCAGTCTTCTAACATGAACTCATATATCCATTACTTCCAGACGCCTCTACAGCTTAATAGCCAGTAGGAATCGATCATATCTGGGTTGGTTCTTGTCTTCAACCTCTAGACACGAGATCCTTGCAGGAGCAGCGGTAAAGATGTTTCTGAAACTTCTTGGAGACGCCCCCAAATGCGAATGTGGCAGCAACTGTGAGACACGGCTCTTCCTGATCAGACACCTTAAAGCCAAAGACTTCCGGGCGAATCAACTCTTTGCGGAACTGTTCGATGAAGTGCTCTCATAGTCCCTATGTGCGGTATTCCTCTGGAATCGCATATTGTCAGGCTGCAGTTAACCTGTCTCCACCACTCTCCATTCTCCCGAATCTCCAGTATTGACCTAAACATTTTGCAGGTTAGTGCGTCGGTTCGCTGGTGACTGGGTCTAGAGCCGTGATGACCATTGTAAGCGTAGCCTTCAACCGCATATACTCACGCTTCTCTTGGGAAGTCATATATACATGTATATGGGAAAGATAGCAACACGGAAAGGGAGAAACAATGAAGGCAGAAACAATCGGTAGATGGGCTTTCATAGTCTTCGTCATAATTGCAATACTGGCAGGGATCGCTGCGGGCGTCGGAGGCAAAGCTGCACTCGGCTGGGTCTCACTGGTAATGGTTATCCTCGGCATCATCGTTGGCC
>JAWCLX010000006.1:9664-24556 GCA_038850385.1 Bathyarchaeia archaeon
AGGAGACCACACCCTTCCTGACGGCTGCGATTGCACTGCTTGTGGCTAATGCCGGTTCTGTCTTCCTCGTGATCGATGAAGTTGCAAGTCCTTTGGGAAGCATCATCAACGCTATCCTGAATAACATAGCGGCCTTCGTTGCGCCTGCAGCTATAATACTTGCAGTGAAGGCGATCTACAACCTAGCGAAGGCCTGAGCGACCCGAAATTCCCCCCTTTCTTTTTTCGGGCCGGCCAAGATCATTCACCACAGTCTTCTTCTTCATTAACGCATAGGACGCGACGACGGCTGCAATCCCGAAAGTGACAAGCATAGGAATAGATTGCTCTGTGGTTGAGCCGTCAGTAACCGCTTGGAACGGTGGAGTGGTCTCTTCAGGCATTTCAGGAGGCGGCGTCTGAGTTTGTGTAGATTCAGCACTTTGGCCGGCCACCCATAAGGATGTGGAGTCTAGAGCATAACTGTAGGTTGTGGATCTGGTTCCTTTCTCGCTGGTGGTGTGCACACTGCTTAGGGCCGACACCAGAAGCCCGGTAGTCCTCCCAAAGGAGAAGCTATGTTCTGCTGTTCCGTTTGCCTCCAGCCAAACATCTCGACATGAATATCCTGAGTAGCTGAGGACTATTACTGGAATACTTACACTCTGAAATGGCATTTCTCCATATGACACAGAACAGGCGACCCTTCCGTCGATGGCGTAGTATGGGACCCTCTGCCCTTCCAGGAGGGATGTGGAGATAAACTCTGTTGCAGGCATACCTCTGGCGGAGTTGTCCTCGGACTCTCGATCATTAACTTCATCCCTCACCCTCCGCGACACGTAGGTGAACACGTTTCTATCGATGGTTGATTTAGTAGTGAATCTGTAGTGTTCGCTTCGCATCTCCTGCTTGTAGTATCCGCTGCCAGATACTGAGAGATCTATCTCTTCTCTCTTTTCAACCGTCAGGAAACAGCTGCTTAGGTTCGTTATGGTTGCTCGTCCCGAGACGACTATGAGGGTTGTGAAGTTGCCTTCGTAACGGCCGACTCCGTGAAGCTTGCTCTTGGTTGAGGCGTGATATGTCCAGACCGTACCTTGAACTAGAGTATCATTAGGTGTTTTATCCGCGGTGGTGAGAGTAATATTCAGAGACAGGAACAAGATCACAAGCATGAAAGTAGATGCGGGCCGCATGCATATTCCTTCGCATCGTCTGGAGGCTGGACTTAGTTGATTGTGATCCTTGATTTAAATGATGGGTCATCCTCTTTTGCTTCACAGGAACATTCGCATCTCTGTAGTCGGTTTGAATCCAAACGACTCGTATAGTGGTCTACTCGCTTCCACAGCGTGGAGGGTGAGGGTCTTGAATCCGTTTTCTCTGCAGTACTGGACTATCTGGTTAAGGATCTTTCTGGCGAAGCCTCGTCGCCGGTATTCAGGCTCGGTATATATGCTGTGTACATACACGTAGCGTAAGGTGTCGTCCTGTGGCCTCGGCGGCTGTTCATAGACAGCCAAGCCACCGCCTGCGACGACTCTGCCATTCTCAGCCTCGATCACCCAAGCCTTGAACATTCCAGAAGGCATCATCCTCTCTATATATCTCCTGTACGCCTCATCCATAGCATCGAGGGCTTTCTCGTCCCTCGCGTCGGCAACCTCGACCCACATCAGTCGCCTCTGGCGGACTAGGATCTGAACATCGTTCAGGGTTGCCTCACGAAGGGTGAACTTCTGTTGATCTCTAGACAATTGGGTTCTCTCCAGAGTGAAGAGAGAACGTCTTCTACCGTGATTCTAAAATCTTTCCATAGACCAGCCGCAACATGTGATATTACACTGTTCTGGTGAACATTCAGTTTAGAATTGTTCCTCAAAAGCGATATATCACTGCACAATGGCTTATGAGTCGAAAACCTCGATGAAAGACAGGTACAAGAAAAGACTGCCACGGATGGCTGAGAGGAGGAGGGAGAAGCTAAGGATCAGGTTGATCTTCCTGTCATCGATCTTGCTGGTAGTGGCTGGGATATGTCTCTACGACTTCACATCCGGACCGGCAACTTCACCCTCAAAGCGGAATAGAATAGCCGTAGTAGAGACTAGTATGGGAACGATGGAGTTCGAGCTATATGAGGATAAGGCCCCGCTGACCACCAGCAACTTCATAGAACTGGCCGAAGACGGCTCCTATGATGGATTGATCTTTCACAGGGTAGTCAAGGGGTTCGTGGTTCCAGGGTGGTGACCCCACGGGAACAGGGATGGGCGGCATCGGCAAGACCATCGCTGATGAGATAAGGTCAGACCTCAAACACGAGTCAGCTGGGGTGCTCTCAATGGCGAACAGCGGCCCGAACACAGGCAGTTCACAGTTCTTCATAACCTTGGCTCCGGCCCCACACTTGGATGGTAGATACTCGGTCTTCAGGAGACTGGTCAAGGGTGAGAATGTGCTGTTAGCTATTGGAGCGGTTCCAGTAGATGAGAACGGCAGGCCGCTAACTGAACTGACTATGAAGATAACTATCAAGGACTGATCGCAACAGCCCTCTTCAATGTTCATGGCTATTCATCATGCCTCTGGAAAGAATTATAATGCTGCTGCTACGCTGATAGTTCGGAGGACCAGTTCCATGTCAGAGAAAGCCCGGCAACCGCCAACCGTGACTGAAGTGGTGAGTGTGAGTGACAGGTTCGAGATAAGACTCCCCGAATCTGTCTGTAAAGCTCTAGAGATGACTCCGGGAACCAAACTTCTCCTAACAGCAGATCCAGCGGTGGGCGAGATCGTGATGAATGTTGCAGCCCGTCCAGGGTCACTGCTGGCCGAGGCGAGGATGATAATAGATAATCATCCCGGAGCCATGGCGAAGATCACTGGAAAGATCGCGGAGGAGAACGTGAACATAGTAATGTTCCTGCTGCCGGCCTCTACCAAAGAGACGATCAGCGGCACTATGCTCCTTGACCTATCAAAGAGCAAGAAGACGCTGAAAGATATTGAGAAGACCCTTTCAGGGTTAGATGTTGTGAAGAGCATAACAACCAAGCTTCTCTAGAAGCTATTCAGGAAGACGTGCAGGTTCACCGAGATCAGTCAACTGGAGTCAGGTGAGGATTAGGTTGTTTAGGACTACGCCCATGAAAAGGCTGTACGCCGCGGTACCGCTGAGATTTGAGGACGATTTACTCAAGACCATCGGAAGACTCGGGGCCGTTCAGCTCGTAAGCGACTATACAATCAAAGGTTTCAGGAGAGTTGAGAACCTGGAGTGCTGCGAGAGGTATATCAAGCTTCAGCAGAGGATAGCTTCAATCCTGTCCTCGCTCCCACCTGAAAAGACCGGGCGTAAGAGCCTCCTCCACAGCCTCAAGGAAACCTTCTCCGCCACACCCTTCATTCAACCATCTGGCAGAGCGGAGTTACGTGAGGTCGAGAGCTACGTCTCTGAGGTGGAGGCTAGGCTTGACCAGAGACTCACTGTGCTCGAGAGCCTTCGAAACGAGATTAACAGACTGGAGGATCTGAAGAGGCGTCTTCTGATCCTCAAGAAGTACAACCTCAGGATAGACCAGCTTGGTGATTTCAGACACATATTCGTTAAGGCGGGGCTTATGCAGAGGGAGCTCACACCAAGACTCAGAGGATATACTGAGGGGACAAGTGTAAGTTTCACAGTCCTCCCTGAGACCAAGACAGAAGATTTTCTTATGATATGCGGTTTGAATGAAGATAGACCGCATATCGATAGTGCTCTCACACTTCTCAACTTCAGCGAACTGACTTTTCCCAGTGACATCGACCCTCACCCCGCTGGCGCTGTGGAGAAGATATCTTCAATGGTTGAGGAGAAGAGGAGAGAGGTTGAAGAGATCGAGAGGGGAATAAGGGAGATAGGTAGGGAGTTTCGAGACAGGTCAAAGATCTATGAGCCCACAGTCTGGGAGAACATACAGCTTGAAGAGGCGAGGTCGAATCTTAGCAGAACAAGCAGGATGAGTCTGATCCATGGCTGGGTTCCAGCCGAGAAGGCCAAGGAAGTCTCTGACGCAGTTCTGCAGATAACATCCGGCACAGCCTTCGTGAAGCTTGAGGATCCAGGGCCGAAGGATAAGCCGCCGGTCAGAATAAAGAACAGGGGTCCGCTCGGTTCATTCGAGCTGCTGGTGAGACTGAGGGGGCTGCCGGACTACAGAGAGATAGATCCGACCCCTTTGACCGCTATCCTCTTCTCAGCCATGTTCGGCCTTATGTTCGGTGATGTCGGTAACGGTCTAGTCCTTACGGTCATCGGCTTGATCTTCCTGAATCTCCACCGGGACTTCCTCAAGATACCTGCAGTGGCGATCCGCAGACTCGGCGGGATCATAGCAGTCTGCGGCGTATCATCGATGTTCTTCGGGGCGCTATTCGGAGAGGTCTTCCTGCTGGAGGGACTTATACACCCAGTCCTTTTCAGCCCCTTCCACAATCAGTCAGCGATAATGAGTGCAGCACTCGTCTTCGGAATCATGCAGATCGCTCTAGGCCTGGTGTTGAAGGTCATAAACATGATCAGGAAAGGAGACCTATACAAGACTCTCTTCTCAGGCATCACTTTACTCTACTATGTGGTGGGTGTTCTCTTAGCACTGAGGTACACCGAGAAGATGTCTCTATCAGTCTTCACCGAAAACTTGGCCCTGACGGCAGCAGCGGTTGGACTCCTCGCCGCGATCTTCTTCTATCCAGTCATCGAGGGTCTACTGGAGGGTGAGCTCAGATTGGTAGACCAGTTCTTGAAGGGCTTCGCAGAGTTCATAGAGACATTCATCTCATTCCTGGCAAACTCGATCTCCTACGTTAGGTTGGCCGCCTTCGCAATAGCTCACGGTGCATTAGGATTGTCGGCCGCTATCCTAGCATCAACCGTAGGTATGCCTATCAGCTATGTTCTGATGAACTTCCTAGTTATCGTTATCGAAGGTCTCGCTATTCTGATACAGTCTATGAGGCTCACCTACTATGAGTTCTTCACGAAATTCTACTCTGGTGGTGGAATACCTTACAGGCCATTCTCGCTTCCAGCATTAGCTCCCATGTCACATGGCTAGAGATCTCTGTTTGCAGAGGCGGGTTGGCAACAACGATCCTGACGGCATGATTGTGGCTGAGAGATCGATATAGTTTGTGAGAGAGCTGTTCCACGATCAAGACTACCGCAGTAACGTAAGGCTGGATGAGAGCTTAAGGCAACAGACAAAGTGAAAAGCATAACAGAAACCCAGCCACACAACACCGCCGACCTATGCAAACGCTTATATTCTGATCATTTTCCCTCTGGAGGAAAGGAAATGTATCAGAGATGAAGAAGCAGAAGCGCAACGAACAGACCCAAGTCGACTTCGAGGCGTCCAATTCAATGCTCAGTAGGTTGAAGCCTGTCGCTGTTGCTGTTGCATATGTGGCTTTCCTGGTCTGGGCTTGGTACGTCTTGATGGCACCAAAGGTCTAGAATGCCTGGCTCCAGTTATCATCTGCCCAGAAATCCTTGACGGGTCCCTAGGCCGGCAGTACAATACATCTAAAGATTGTTGAATGTAAACGATTAGTTCTAGCCAATTTAGACATCTATTATCATATAGTCCTCTGAAACTATCACCTCACCATCGTAATCTTTTTGGATCATCTCGATCATCTCGTCTATCTTCCCCTCGCAAACAGGGTACAGATGAGTGATCGCTAGGCGACCGCAATCTGTCTTTGCGGCAACTTCTCCCAGTTTCGAGGCTGATGTGTGCAACCCGACAAGTAAATCCTCATTCGGGAATGAACATTCGTGGATAAGGAGATCTGTCTGCTTTGCAAGTCTGACGAGATTCTCGTCTGGGACTGTGTCTCCGGAGTAGGTTAGAGATTTGCCTTCACTCTCTACCCTGAATGCTACGCCACCTGCATGATGAACTGGTGTTGCCGCTCCGACCCAGCCTGAGCCATTCTTGAAGACACCTCCCGTAACCTCATGGAGGCTCAGGTAGCCGCTGCACCCGAGAGAATCTGCTGCGCTCTTCCAAGGGTTCACATTCTCCAGGAGGTCTCTGGTGAATTGGGATAGCCCCCTAGGACCGTAGATGGTGAGGGTCCCCTTCGGCTGCAACTCTCCCGTCTCGACGTTGAAGGCCTTTGTGTGTATCAGTGGAAGGTAGTCAGCAACATGGTCTATGTGAAAGTGAGAGAGGAGCATCTGATCTATATCCTCCAAGCTTGTCCCTGATCTGTGCAGCTTGTAGAGGGTCGCTGGACCTACGTCGATCAGGATTTTCTCAGAAGGTGTCTCCACCAGTATTGAAGAGTATGATCTCTTTGGTGTTGGGACTATTGTTCCCGCTCCAAGAAATTGTATTCTCAAGAGCCGCACCGGACAATCCTATCAGCCGGCACGGATTCAAGCTTTGTCATTGAGCTGCCGTGTTGTGTGGCTGGGTTTCTGTTATGCTTTTCACTTTGTCTGTTGCCTTAAGCTTTCATCCAGCCTTACGTTACTGCGGTAGTCTTGATCAGCATACTGTATAGTGTAGCCCTGATAATCACCTTTTGCGTAATGTTCTGTATCGTTTTGGCTGAAACATATTCTTCGAATGCTTCAGCCATTCAGCCCCGCGTCCAGCCTGTAGGTGCGTCTAAAGATATTTGGGGTGGACAACTAATTTGGTTCTTACATGCCATCGGTATGGCAGACATGTCCGTCTTCTGGATTGTACAAATACATCTGAACCCTCTACGCTGAAGAATTATTTTATCGGATTCTTTGACTTCCTATACTAACACCGCATGCGGAGAGAACACTTTTCGTGTTGACTTGATCCTTCAAGGGAAATCTTATCAACAGGCTCGGGGTAGCGACTTGACGTGGCTGCATAGACGGAACTATGGAACAATACAGCCGTCTTCCCACTAGTCTCAAGGGATCGTTAGAGATTCTCATAGTTCCAAATCTCAGGAGTTCAGCAGTCAAAGCCTCCAGGATCGTTGAGGATAGGGATGATATTCAGGTATTGTTCCTTCCTGAGCCTCAGGCTCTAGAGCCATATGCTAGGCGACTGGCAAGCGGCAACATGTCTTTCAAGGATTTCGTCGAGAAGGTGCAGAGCTTGAAACTTCTGCCTGAACCGATTGGAAGTTGGCTTTACGTTTCTGAGCCGATACTGAGAGCTCTGCCGAGGCTGAAGAAGAACAGAAGTGAATTAGATATTCACTGTTACCAGGAAACGAGATCAGTCCAGGAAGAGTTCAACTTCGCTACTGAGATAGCGTTATTGACCTACAGGTCGAGCGTCACCGGGGAGGTCAAAGTTAAGGAGTGGATAGAGGTTCTGTCAGACTTGAAGGTGATGAGGCAGGTTACCATCTCTAGGGAGGCAGATTACATAAGATCTCATTCAGGCGCCTCCGGCAATCTCTGTCTGTCAGGCCTGAATGCAAAAGATCTCAGGAGTCACGTCGAGAGAGGATTCAGAGAGGTCAGAGTCAAGTCTGTCGAGAACTTTTATTACTTTACACCTCTAGAGATACTGCAATCTAAACTCTCTAAGATCTCTGAGGTAGAAATCGCGGAGTTGTTGAAGCTTCACCTTGAATACGTCAACCAGTACATACTGAAGAGCCGGAACAGAGATATCGCCCATTACCTTTGGGTCGCTGATAAGGTTCCATGGCTGAGAAGCAAGATCAAAACCCGTCAAATAGGGCAGATGAAGATCCTCTAGTATGAGTGCACTTCTTCGTGCCGAATATTCGCCTGAACCCACCTGTAGCAGAGAACTTTTCTTGTTTTGAACTTGTATTCTTCCCACGTGTTCTGGGTCTGTGATTTCTCAGTCGTTTAGCATCGTTTCTACGTGATCTCTCCAGCTGAAGTTTCCGGCCGACAGGCTTGATTGAGTGTTCGCGAAGCAGGAAACCTTCTTCAATCAGCTTGGGATACTACCTAATATCTCCGTTCGATGGATCCATCCAAGCAGGAGGTCAAGACCTCATTGAGGTACATCGATTTCGTCGACCTGGACTACAGACCGCGAGAGGACGATCTTGTATGCGACTTCAAGGTTGAGCCTATAGGTATCAGCATGAAGGAGGCTGCGGGGGGCATTGCCGCCGAGAGTTCAATAGGAACTTGGACTGAACTCTCAACGATGCAATCCTACGTCACCGACCTTCATGCGACCGCATTCACGATCAAGAAGGATCTGGTCAAGATCGCCTACCCAATTGAACTCTTTGAGAATGGGAATATGCCGAACATACTCAGCAGTGTAGCAGGCAATGTCTTCGGCTTGAAAGCCATCAAGAACCTCAGGCTGGAGGACATTCACTTACCTAAGAGAATGGTCAAAGGCTTCAAAGGCCCAAAATACGGGATACCAGGAGTAAGAGAGATCCTCAGGGTGTCTGAGAGACCTCTTCTCGGAACCATAATCAAGCCTAAGTTAGGTCTGAGGGTTCAAGATCACGCCGCAGTAGCATATAATGCATGGGTTGGAGGCTGCGACATAGTGAAAGATGATGAGAACCTCAGCAGCCAATCGTTCAACCCGTTCCAGGATAGAGTGGTGAAGACGCTGGAGATGAGGGATAGAGCTGAGGAGGAGACTGGCGAGAGGAAAGTCTACATGGTCAACATAACTGCTGAGACAGAGGAGATGCTTAGGAGGGCGACCTTTGTTGAGGAGCAGGGCGGTGAATATGTCATGGTCGACATCCTGACTTGCGGCTGGTCAGCCGTCCAGACCCTCCGAGATCATGACCTGAACCTCGTGATCCACGGCCACAGAGCCGGCCACGCCGCATTCACCAAAAATCCTAAACATGGGATAGCTATGCGTGTCATAGCGAAGTTAGTCAGAGTCATAGGTCTTGATCAGCTTCATGTCGGCGCAGTCTTGGGTAAGATGTCTGAGAAGAAGAACGAGGTTCTGGATAACTGTGGCGCATTAAGAAATGAGATGTACGGGCTCAGACCTGTGCTGCCGGTTGCTTCAGGCGGCTTGCACCCTGCTCTAGTACCTTCCTTAGTCTCAATATTTGGCAAGGATCTCGTGATCCAGGCAGGTGGAGGGATACATGGCCACGCGTACGGGACAGCTTCAGGAGCAAGAGCGATGAGGCAGGCCTTAGACGCTGCCATGAGCAGTATTTCGTTGAGAGAGTATTCGAGATCCCATGTCGAGCTTGCCAGTGCACTAAAGACTTGGAGATGAAGACTGGGAGACTATCTCTCCAGGACGAATCTCTCTCTTGGAGGCCTCAGCTCCTTTATCTGGCTAAGGGTCATCTCCATCCTCTCACCCACGATCACCGCTGCCTCTTCACCAGCTGCTGAACATGCATCCTCCAGTTTGCCAGCCTTCTCAGCAAAGATAGTGTAGAGAGGATCACCACGGCCAACCTTCTCACCGAGCTTTCTATGTAGCAGAATCCCGGCTCCCTTATCCTTCGGTGCCCCTGCCAGCCTTGCTTGGTCGACTAGTTTCGAGATGTCTACCCAGAGTACCACCCCCTGCTTATCTGCTCTCTTCTCCAGTCTGTAATCTCCAATACTGATGTCCTCAGGCCTTACCTCTGGATCACCTCCCTGAGCCCTGATTATCTCTCGAAGCTTCTGCTCAGCTCTGCCAGTTCTAAGGATCTCCATAGCTGTCGCCTTACCTTCATTCCTGCCGGTCATCTCTAAGAGCATCCCCGCGATGTCAGTCGCTTTATCAATCAAGTCCTGGTCCTGTCTCAGGCCCATTAGGTTCTCAAGAGCCTCCCTAGCCTCCAAAGCCGGGCCGATGGCCTGTCCGATCGGCTGTCCACCATAAGTTATCGCGCATTGGATACTCATCTTGAGCCTTCTTCCAAGATCGATAAAGTCTTGGGCTAGGAGCTGCGCCTCACTCAGCGTCTTGACCTTTGTCTCAGCACCTGTAGGTATGTCTACCACCACGAAGTTAGCTCCCACAGCCTTCTTCTTGCTGATTATGGACGGCAACAGTAATGGATCTATGGAGAGTGGGAACTCTACCTGAACGAAGATCTCATCTGCAGGGGCCAGATGCAGAGCTCCACCCCAGACTATGCATCCGCCAGTCTCTTGGAGGACGTGCCTCATTTCGTCTACATCGAGATCTACCGGCATGAGGACCTCGGCTCTGTCAGCCGTTCCTGCGGCGGAGGTTATGGCTCTCGAGGAGCTCTTCGGAATCGTCAGACCACAGGCTGCGACTATAGGCACGACGAGGAGTGTGGTCTTGTCCCCGGGAACACCACCGATCGAATGCTTGTCAACTATCAACTTATCCCCAAGATCTAATGTGTTGCCTGTCTCCACCATCGCCAAAGACAGGTTTGTGGCTTCATCGATATCTAGGGCGAAGTGGTGGAGTGAGGTTACAAAAGCTGTTACTTCAACCTCGCTCAGCTGCCCGCTGACCAGGTCCTTTATGATCTCATACGTCTCTTCACGTGAAAGCTTCCGGCCTCTCAATCTGTTCTTTATGTGGTTGATCGAGTTCGGTGGACTCGACGGCTCGACCTCTACCTCGTCGCCCTCTTGAAGCCGCAGACGAGCCTGAGCCTCATCATAGACTCCTATCGCACCCTTCGCGACGACCCTTGAGGTCGTATTGACTATCGCCGTCAATTCGTATTCGTCCTTCCTGATTCTGATTCTGCTCAGGCTTCGTACGCCAAGTTCTTCAGCATCATGGTCATTCAGAATAGCGATCCATTTCCCGCCAGCATCCAGATGGATCAATCTTGATTTCAGTCTCATCGTAACTGACCTGACTTTATGTGATTCTACATGTCTATGCTTTTCTTCATTCATTCTCCAGTCTGTGCATCAATCTTACTCTTCGTCGATCCTGTAGGTCTGGTACTCGAGGATCTCGCTTGGCTGGATCGTTCCGAACATTTCATGAATTATCATTATAGCGCCTTGAGGCGGTATGATCCCCTTCTCAGTAACTATTAGGTCTATGTATTCTGGTGGGGTTACATCGAAAGACGGGTTCCTCACAGAGATCTTTGGATACTTTTTCAGGAAGGACTTGGGCAGGATCTCTGTCGCATCACGCTCCTCTATTGTGACGAGTTCACCTATCGCAGTCTCGGGGCTGAACTTGTAGGTCTCGGACGCCACAATGAATTGTGTTCTACTCTCATGAGCAAGGGATGCTATGGAAGCGGTGCCGATCTTGTTTACTAGAGCTCCGTTGGCCGATATCACATCTGCACCCACGATCACCTTGTCAACTTCATTCATGAAGTAGCGTGCCGCGCTGTCAACTATCACCGTGACGGGGATCCCTTCCCTCGCAAGCAGGGCTGCAGTCTTCCTACCTTGGAATCTAGGTCTCGTCTCCGTGACGTATACGGAGAATTGTTTCCCGTCGATCCACGCCCTCTTCATAACTGCTGCTGCAGCATCGCTCTGGCAATGAGTCAGCAATACGTCGCCGCTTCTTATTCTTCTGGAGCCTATCTCACCGATTCTCTCAACAGCCTGCCTAGACTCTTTGATGAAGTCTTCTGCGGCGGCTACGACCACTGATCTGAGTCTCTCTAGGTCAGCGCCTTCCCGCCTTGCACTCTTGACTCTATTCATAAGGTAGCGGACGCTGTTTGCAAGCGAGACGGCTGTCGGCCTTGTAGATAGAAGTCTATTTACCGCGGCGTTCATCTCCTCAATGAAGGTTTCTTCATCCCTGGCTCTAGATCCTTCTGCAACGGCCTGTAAAGCCAGAATGGCGGACCGAGCTATTCTGCCAGCGCCTCTGATGCGCATAGCCTGTATATCCGCAGCTATCCTGTTCAGTCTCTTCTCTGTATCCAAGACGGACTAGCCTCGAAAGTAACTATTCTACGCCATCAATAACTCTTTCATCAACATTTCAATTAGCTGTTTTCCATCTTCTACCTCCTATTTGCAAGCTTCGTGACGTCTTTCAGGTGCCGACCTGAAGCCCTCACAGTTCCGTGACGGTGCTTCTGGTACAGTGCGCGGTGGACGGATCGGTCTTTCGATAACGTCCGAATTTGATGGCGTAAAACGGGAACTAGATCAATTGCGCAGAGCAGGCTAATCTAGAACATATCCTTCCTGTCTGGTACCGGATGCATTACAGTTCAACGTCTAGGGCGGTAGCCTCACGCATAAGTCTGCTGCAATCTATGTTGGTAACGTTCTTCGAGCCTTCAACGAGTAATATACGAATGATACGAGAAACCAAAAGATCAAGTCATAGACCAGGTAGCTCCAATCGATCACGTACGGGGCTTCTATGTCTACTGTCCTAGTCACATAACCCCATGGAACTCCCCAATAAGAGATCCTTGAGGTTGATGGTGGAAGGGGTGCAGGCCATACTACCCCGAAATACTTCATCACAAGCTGGAGTATTGGAAAGAGTATCATGATGCCTATTGTCAATCCCAAGCTCTTGGAGAAGATCTTGAACCAATCCATACCTTAGACCACAATTGAAGATCTAGGATGCAACTATAAGAATTATTCTTGTGCCCCTGTTCCTGAGCAGGTCTTCGGCTCAAAAGTTCACTTATGAACCTGCCTTTTTGCGGGAAGTGTCTATTCCAAGAGAGAATCAGATGCTATTCCGGCTGCTCTAGGGGCCTACAGCGCGTACCCACAATAGCACACATACAACTACTATGACTCGCTCAGGCCAAGATCATAACGAAAAACGTAGAGAGACGTCGAAGAAACAGAGGTTTTTCCATTCCCGCGTCCCCCTCTCATGCTGATATAAGTCATTGTCGATACTGCTGGTGAGGATCCCGTGTACGGCCTGAGGAGCATTCCTAGACGAGTACACTCATAACCTGAGGAAACAGAAGACTTTTAACAAAAGATCAAGAATCACGTGGCGGGTTAGAGTTGAAAAATGAAGGAATAGAGTTAACCCATGTGGGGGTCGTGGGCTAGTCTGGTCTACGCTACGCGGCTTGGGAAAGCCACTTGAAGGCTTCAGGAACCCGCGAGGTCGTGGGTTCAAATCCCACCGACCCCACCAACCTCTCCATCTCTTGCGGCTGTGGTCTGGCGTTTTTTCTGGTTGTTGGTTGTGATTCAGTGTTTGAATTTCCTGAGGAGTGGGATGTCGTAGTTCCATCTCCGACCATATCATCTTCGTGGTTGGGATCTGGACATCAGTCATCATTCCCCCACCGTTTGTTGTCTTGCGATTACCTAAGCAGACGAGAAGTATCTTATCAATTCCTCTGATGGCTAGGGTTGAATTCACGACTTCAGCTATGACCTCGGAGCTTGATGTTCGACCTTTGGGCTTTCTCTGTCTCTGCTATTTGCAGCTCCCCCCCTTCAAAACGGGTATCGGTTGACTTTAGGTTCGCCTGTTTTTCACCCATTTTGATCATGCTTACGCAAGTTCGATGTTACCTCAGCGCGCTGCCGCGAAGAAGGACATCTGCGATTATGATCGATTTGGAGCAGTTGGCATTTGACTGGGTCGAAGATGTGTAAAGATTTGTGTTGATTCAGGCGACTGGCCAGATCTGCAGGCCAACACAATTTGCCAGATCTATGGCTTTTCTCTGTGCTGAACTTGCCTTGATTCCGGCTGCTAAGGCGGCCTCCTCAAGATCATCTGAGATCTCGAACAGTGGCGTCAGAACCTTCCTAAACCTCTTATAGATCAGCTCATCTCCACAGACATCGTTGACAAGCCTTCCAAGACTCATTCTCGCCGAATTCGTGACGAGAAACTTCCTGGATAGCACAGCACGCTCCAGGAGTGTGAGACTAAGCTCGTCGCTGCTGAATTGCAGGTAGCTCTTCTCGGTCAGAATCTCTGCTGGCTTCAGTATCGACCTCCAGAATCCGGGCTCATCGGGTCGGAGTTCTAGAAGCTCTGTAGCCTCAACTATTGGGATCCTCTGGGCCAACCTGACCCTCGAAAGACCCAAGATGGTCTCTATAGGCTTCATGAAATACTTCAGACGGCACCCTAGGTACTATGTTGTTGCCTTTACTGTTAATTCGCGGATATAGGTTTTTGGTCCTCAATCTCACAGGTCAGTTGCAGCCCAAAGAATCTTGATCGTGGTCGTAAAGAAGTGGTGCATTTGAGTCTGGCTCTTAGCAGGCCGCGGCAGATTTTGAACCTAGATAGATTCAAAACTGCTTTTTTCTCATGGAAAGCCTCCAATCTAGACATATATCTTCCAATTATTACGGCTCTATGGCTTGAATTCTTTTTTACTAACCAAATCAAGAACAATCATAAATTTCTCAACAGTTTGCCAAGAATCTTTGTAGCACTAGGAATTTGGGCAGGTTCTCCACTTGTCGCGGGTACTGTTGCACTCATCCGGAGAAGGACTTGTAAAGCAACTCTCCTTTCAACCAGTATATTATTGCACAAGCTGTAGCAAGCCATCAAAATACCTACTACAATTCCGAGATGGTACTGCAGGAACTGGAGAACATATCCTCTAACAAGAGTATAGATCCTGAAAATGTTGAACAAGGTACTTGATTAGCGAAACATGAGCGTGCACGTCATTCAGACAGGTCATTCACAACTAACCGACCTCACCATTCATGACTGTTCCTTTGAAGAAGCTGTAAGCATCACTCAACAGTCAACTCCGCGTCTGTGTTTCGATGGCATCAAGTTGCTCGCGCGAGGGAGTCGGTGGTCGCTCCATCAGCTTGAGTGACTATCAACAAGATCTAGTCAACAGGCCTTAGCATGTGAAGTCAAACAGAATAGTCATAGGAGTGTCTGTAAGAAGGCAGATGAACCTGCCCTCGTCAATACTGCGGATAGACTTATTATTGATGGTCTCCAACAGTGGGATGAGCGTGAAACGATTGTCTATCAAGGTTGGTGATGAGGT
>JAWCLX010000007.1:0-2095 GCA_038850385.1 Bathyarchaeia archaeon
ACTGGCAGTACCACTTCTGGTGGCTGGCGTAGTAGGTGAGAGGCCTGTAGCATTTCGGGCATACCATACTGTATGAGGCCCCTGGCCTTGTTGTTCTCGACGGCATGCGTGAGAAGTATCCTCTCCGCCTGCCTAGGAGTGCAGCCGCAACGAGAGGGATTATCGCAAGCGGGATTACGACCATCATCAAGAGTGGAAGTATCGAGGCTTCTTGTCTTGGACCTAGATCAAGGATCATCCATCTGGTATTGTTCGTTGGGTCGTCGCCAGTTATCGCTCTGTCAGGGTCTGCTACAATGCTGACATTGTAACGTCCCGGATCATAGTTTGACGTGTTCCAGCTGAAGCCCACCACTGATGTGCTCCCGTTGACGAGACTGACAGTCCGTGTGGCGACTCTTGACGTGTTCGCGAATAGTGCGACAGAGAAGGTCTCAGGTATCGTCCCATAATTTGCAACAGTGGCGTTGTACGTTACAACATTTCCTTGGGTTGCTGATGTCGCGTTCCCAGCCATCGAGATCGTCGCAACCTCCCTGACAGCGATTCCAGGCGGGAGGTCGACCCGAATGTCTACCCGTTCAGCCCTGTCGTATATTATCGTTGTCGGGCTCAGGCTCTGAACCACAGTGACTCGTCTCTGCGCGGTGACCGTGAAGACTACTACCCAAGACGTTTCAGCTAGTATCTGGGGGATCTGCCAGAAGATGACGCCTCCAGCCGTCGAGTTCGGGGGATGAGTAGCATCGTTATTATATGTTACAAGTGCGGTCGGCAGGTTCTCTGTGATGCGGACATTGTTCGCCGGAGGACCGCGTAGTTCAGCCGAGATCTGGAGGTAGATATCCTCCAGGTCGGAGCTTGTTGGGGCGAAGTAGTACTTGCCTTTCCCCGCGTTCGCTATGCTCTGCAGCAGGGTGGCGTTTACAGGGTCTGGACCAGCCCCGCCGAGCCCAATCGTGTATATCACTATGTCATTGTTGGCGGCGCTCTGGGCTAACTCTACAAACTTTGAGGCGGAGGTTATGCCTAGGGTCGGTCTCCCGTCTGTCATGAAGAGTATAGCCCGTCTCGCATCAGATCTCCCTCTGGCCGTGACTTCCTGGATGCTCTTCTGCAATGCAGCGTAGAGGTTTGTGAGACCGTACGGTGGTATTATCGCGTCTATAGCCTGCTTGATCGCAGCCTTCCCAGCTGCGTCTGTGAAGGTGAAGTCCTTCTGGACAGCCGCCTGTTCACTGAAGACGATGACCATAGAGCGGTCTGTAGGCTTCTTCTGGTCCTCGATGAAGGCTTTGGCCGCAGCCTTAGCATCCTCAAACTTCTGGCCGTACATGCTCCCAGTCCTGTCTATCACCAAGCAGGAATCTACTGGCCCAGTGACTCCCCCGCCCCCGGTCACTGTTATGTTTATCTTGACAGTCAGGGTCTGGCCTGGTAAAGCAACGTTAGGCGTGATCGTCTTTATGGTGATCACGGTGCCCACTTCCTGAGCTTGTAGGGGTGGCAAAGGATCTAGTGAGGCTAATAGGATGGTGGTCAAGAGAATGACTTTGAAGCGAAAGAGAACTGAATAGAGATCCATCCTCGACCACTCCGTAGTTACGCTGCTTTCTACTATTAATCAGTTATCATCATAAAACATGACTTTAGCCTTTATGAATTATGGAAGACGGGAATGGCCTAGATCGCATGTTCAACCTCAGCCTCAAGGAAGGACGCTCAATCCTATGAAGACTCAAAACAAGCCGCCTATTGACTGCGGATACTGGACTGGCGATCACCTGTCGGCGCCAGTGAGTTGGTCTACTCACAATACAGAGATCAGAATTCGCTTGGCATTTGGGGTGTATGAGTTGCTGAGTACGCCTCAAACATGGAAGGTGCCTCATTGCCACAAGCGCTGAGCAGCATGCTTTGATGCAAGATGGGTGTGCGGTAGGCCGGTGCAAAGATCATGAACTAAAAAGAGGTGGAAGATTTGTCTAGCAAAAGTATCGCATTAATTCTGTCCGGACTGACCAATGTGGGGCGATCTGCTTGACACACTCAGAGCATGATTGCATACTGGCCAGTGCTGTTTGCATCAGGGGGA
>JAWCLX010000007.1:2105-20272 GCA_038850385.1 Bathyarchaeia archaeon
GGGATCACGTTCAGTTTCTCAAGGCTGTGGCATGGTCCTGCATAGACGAATGTGAATTCCCCAGCGTCATTCCTGAAGGAATATTCTGCTCAACCAAGTATTAATGCAGCGCGCTGCAGCTAGTCCTCAGTCACTGCTGGAGACAGGCTGATGAAAGTCTACCAGAATGTTCTCGAAACCATAGGCCGAACCCCTTTAGTCAAGTTGAATAGGGTGACTCGAGGAGTCGAGGCGACGATCCTTGCAAAACTCGAGTCTCGAAACCCCGGCGGCAGTGTGAAGGACAGAATCTGCTTCAGCATGATCGATGAGGCTGAGAAGCAGGGCCTGCTGAGGCCGACATCAGTCATCATAGAGCCGACCAGCGGCAACACAGGCATAGGGCTTGCCATGGTTGCGGCCTTCAAAGGCTACCGGTTGATCTTGACCATGCCGGAGACTATGAGTCTCGAGAGGAGGACCTTGCTGATGGCATACGGCGCTGAAGTAGTACTGACCCCCGGTCCAAAAGGCATGAAGGGGGCTGTCGAGAAAGCAGAAGAACTGGCTAGGACCATCCCCAACTCATTCATACCGCAGCAATTCAGGAATCCGGCAAATCCCAAGATCCATAGGGAGACGACTGCTGAAGAGATCTGGGAGGATACTGGCGGCCTCGTCGATATCTTTGTGGCTGGTGTCGGGACAGGTGGAACCGTCACAGGTGTCGGCGAGGTTATCAAGCCTAGGAGACCTAGCCTCAGGATCGTTGCAGTCGAACCTTTCGATTCACCTGTTATATCAGGAGGAAAACCAGGCCCGCACAAGATCCAGGGAATCGGAGCAGGCTTTGTTCCGGAGGTCCTCCGGCTTGACTTGATAGATGAGGTACTGACGGTGAGGAATGAGGACGCTATAGAGACTGCGAGGCAGCTCGCCAGAATGGAGGGAATACTATGCGGCATATCTTCGGGAGCAGCCGCATTCGCAGCCCTCCAGGTTGCAAGACGGCCGGAGAATAGAAACAAGCTGATAGTAACGATACTACCTGATACAGGCGAGAGATATCTGTCCTCGGTCTTGTTCAAGGAACTGCATGAGAAAGCAGCAGCGCTGCAAGCTGTCCAGTAGGCCCAGGCTGAGATTTGATTACGCACGTAGCTGCCACTTTTCGATCACCTGAAGCTGGGGGGCTGATGACCATCAAAACACATGTGACCTGAACTCAATAGCAAGTGTGGGAGGTGATAATCTCTTGAGGTGGGATAGCTTCATAGGGGCAGCGGCAGTAGTGCTTCTGATAGTCGCCCTTGCACTGAGGCTCGCAGACATCCAGTCTATCTCAGGGCTGCCAGTTATGGATGCGGGGCAGATGGCGTTCGGGTATCTTGCAGCTGGAAACTTCGCCACTGGAGTGTTCGCCGCCGGCATCTTCTCAGCAGGGATATTCGCGGCTGGAATCTTGTCGATCGGGATATTCGCGGTCGGCGTCTTCTCGATAGGCTTATTCTCTGTTGGAACCTTTGCCCTAGGAGTTTACTGCTTGTATGCAGGAGCGATTCGGGAAGAGAAGAAGTAGGCTGGGAGGTTAGCCGTCGTCGCGGTTCACCATGCTCCTCTACCTTCCTTTCTCCCTGAAGAGTTGGTACTGGAGCCCTGAAAGCTTCACCGCGCCTGTAGCCTCCCTCTGATCGAATCCACCCTTCTTCACGGATCTCAGTTCAGGCGCAAAGAGCGATCTACTGGACTCGCGGTTGACGACTTCAAGTGACCCCTTGTACATTTTGAACGTTATCCTTCCTGAGACGTATTGCTGCGTAGAATCTATGAACGCGTCTAGGTCGCGTCTGAGAGGGTGGAGCCACATTGCGTGGTAGACCATCTCAGCCCACATCCTGTCGAGTTCACGTTTTACTCTGCGCTGCTCCTTCGTCAAGGTTAATCCTTCAAGATCCTCATGGGTCTTCAGGAGGATCGTAGCCGCCGGTGCCTCATAGAGCTCCCGTGACTTAAGCCCGAGTATCCCATCCTCGATCATGTCTATCCGGCCGATCCCGTTCGCGCCGCCGACCTTATTGAGTTCAAGGATGATCCTTACAGGGT
This sequence comes from Bathyarchaeia archaeon, assembly GCA_038850385.1. Taxonomy (GTDB): domain Archaea; phylum Thermoproteota; class Bathyarchaeia; order 40CM-2-53-6; family RBG-13-38-9; genus JAGTQV01. Next base: position 4,188 of record JAWCLX010000007.1, read on the forward strand.
CCTTGAAGCCGTCGAGGTCGGTTGGCACCCCTGCCTCGTATGTTATGGTCATCTCAGTCGGTTTATCAGGAGCGGCCTCAGGCGGCACAGCCCATATGTAGTCCTTAAGGTACTGGGATGTGAGGTCCTCGACCTGGCCGCTCCCTATTGAGTGAGACCACATGTTGACGTCGCCACCAAGCTGCCCCCTCCTACGTTCAGGAGGGATCCCGTGCTGGCGCAGTATCTCCTCCTCCTTAGGTCTTGAGAGGTCAAGCTCCCTTACAGGCGCCACGATCCTCAACTCGGGAACATAGTACCTGAAGGTGTTCTCCATCCTGAACTGGTCGTTTCCTTTGCCGGTGCAGCCGTGTGCGACAGCCTCAGCCTTCTCCCTTCTGGCGACCTCCGAGACCTTAGTGGCTATGAGCACTCGGGACATAGAGGTCCCTATCGGATAACCCTGGTAGCTGCCGTTCGCCTTTATACATCGGAAGATGTAGTCTCTAACGAACTCTGATTTTGAGTCGAAGAATACTATCTGCTTGCCAAGCTTCTCAGCCCTTTCCTTAGCTATAGATATCTCTTCATCTCCCTGTCCGACATCGACTAGGACCGGTATGACCTCCTTGAATCCGTACTGCTCCTCAAGGAGGATCATTATCATGGTTGAGTCAAGCCCTCCAGAATATGCTAAGACCACTTTGCCCTGTTCTGTCAATTCTCTCACCTATCCCACTCTAGTGGTCGACCTCACTATTTCAAGCAATTCATCCAGTGTCTTCCCCAACCTCTGAACTTCAGTCTTCAACTCGGCTCTGGAGTCGTCCAGCCTCCTCCTTCTCTCCTGTATCATTCTCTTAACCTCAGCAGGGTTAGGGCTGCCTGAGGTCTGGCGCGACCTCAGTGAGACAGCCGGGTCAAGAGCTCTTCTCAGCTCCTCCGCAGTCACCTTCAATTCCTTCCCAATAGTTTCTCTTGAGAATAGCGACACTTCCTCCGGAGTCAGTTCACATAGCATTCTGCCCTTGCCTAAGCTCTCCCTTACGATCGTCCCCACAAGCTTGTGGGACTCTCTGAAGGAGAGGCCCTTCCTGACGAATTCCTCAGCCAAGTCTATTGCAGCCGCATAGCTGCCTGAGGCCAGCTCGGACATCCTATTCCGGTTGACTCGCAACGTCCTTATGACTCCGGTGATTATTGCCAAGCAATCTCTCACCGTGTCTATGCTCAGCCACAGTGGCCTCTTGAACTCCTGGAGATCTCGGTTATACCCTGTCATCAGCCCCTTGACGATTGTGAGTGAGTTCACAAGTTCCCCGTAGACCCTGCCGGCCTTGCCCCTTATCAGCTCGAGAGTGCAGGGGTTCTTCTTCTGCGGCATGACGCTAGATGTTGACGCGTAGGCGTCATCAACCTCCACATAGCCGAATTCACTGCTCGACCACAGTATTAGATCCTCAGAGACCCTGCTTAGGTCCGACATGAGTATCGATAGGCATGCGAGGGTCTCAACGGCGAAGTCTCGAGAGCTCACGGCATCGATCGAGTTCTCCACGATGCTGGTGAAGCCTAGCAGCTGAGCAGTTCGCCAACGGTCCAGCGGAAGGCTGGATCCTGCGAGGGCACATGCACCAAGAGGCGACCTGTCGATCCGTGCATAGCATTCTCTTATGCGATCGAGATCTCTGAATAGCACATCGACGTAAGCTAAGAGGTAATGCCCGAAGGACGTTATCTGTGCATGTTGTGTATGTGTATAACCCACCATCGGGCTGTCATAGTTTTCAGCAGCGGCCTCCAGCAGCACCATGATCAGGTCGAGAAGCCTCATTCTGAGGTCGTTCAGCTCTCTCCTCAGGGCCATCCTCTGGTCTAAGGCCACCTGATCATTTCTTGAGCGGCCGGTGTGAAGCTTCCCCCCAACCTGGAGGCCGACCTTCTCGATGACGTAGTCCTCCACGTATTCATGGACGTCCTCGAAGGATGGGTCTAGCTTGATCTTGTTCTGGATCCAGAGTGTCCGGAGCTCCTCCAAAGCCGTCAAGATCTCTTTGAGATCCTGTTGCGAGATTATCTTCTTCTCACAAAGCATTATGTCATGCGCCATCGTTCCTAGAATGTCATCCAAGAGGATTCTGACATCATCCTCTATCGAAGACATGAACTTGGCAGCATACTCGTCTGGCCTGCCGGCTAACCTTGACCTGTAGACTCCTGAGCCCAAACTATGAAGCTACCTCTCAGCAACATAATGTATTCGATACTAGATATTACTGTAACCTCAGCCTTGCAGCCAAGGACGCTGTAAGAAGAGTGTGCCGGAAAAAGTCACGTCCGGCCTTTTTGACCTCTGCGCCCTCTTCTTCTCAGGAGGACAATTGAAAGGGCGAGCATCACAAATGCGAGAGCTGCTACTGTGGTCGTCGCACACTCAGGGCCTTGCTGGCGGGTAGCGCCGCTTCTAGGCGTCTGCGACGCCTTCCTGAAAGGCAATTCTAAGATTATAGCCGACTCCTCGGTTAAGCCTACCCAAGTCCTGACCAAGTTACCTTGGGGATCAATCAGAATAAGGGTGGGAATGGCTGTGACTCTATACTTGACCCCTACATAATCAGTGTCGAGGGCGACGGTCCAGTTGATCCTGTGCTTCCTCTTGTACTCGATGAGGTCTTGGTTCGTGTCGGAGAGAGGGTCGATCCCGATGGAGATTATGCTGAGGTTGGAGCCCACTTGGCTTTGGAGACTCTTGAGGCGTGCTATTTGGAGGGTGCAGGGTGAACACCATGTAGCAAAGAAGTCTATGAGTAGATATCTTCCAGAGTATGCGGATAAGTCGACCTGCCGCCCCTCTGTGTCTTTTAACATGAAGCTTGGCGCCTTCTCTAGAGCCGCGGTCGTTGGAAATTCGCTGGTGAAGCTTAACGCGACTAGAAGGAGGAAGAGGACATCCCTATGATTCATTAAAAATCTCACAGGATTGAGCTTGTCCATGCTGTCTTATGCTCCAGCATAGATAAATCTAGTTGGGCAGGTCTCCAATTACGCATTTCCAGAACCTGCAACAGAAGCCGGGAATCTCCACCTTCACTCGTGGCCGGCTAGGCCAGATAGCTCACAAACCTTTTAAACGGAACTGATGAGAATCAATCGGGGAATTTTGAGAGCAATGAGATCTGGCCTACGTGATTTACCGAATCTCATGATCCTGACAACGATCGCGGCCATGATCTCAGCCTCACTCATAATCGATGAAGGCGCAAGGAACGCGCCCCTCATACTGCTCAGCGATCAGGTCTACTCAAGAGTGGCTGCTGGGCTTTCACTGAATCAAGCAGCGATCATCCCGATTGTCCTCGGTTCTCTCGCGATGGTGATTCACTCTGGCAGAAGCTGGCTGAATAGAAATAGGGGGCTCGCCGTCAAGGTCGTGGCTGTAACCTCCATTCTCGTCCTCATAGCCCAGCCTACTCTCATCTCCCATATGCTCCCATCAAACGAGAAAGACGAGGTCCCTCCTATCTTCGTCAAGGCTGAACGTAGATACTCGGGGAGGGAATGTCTCACATGCCATATCCAAGCGACTCCAGTCCTGTTCCAGCAGTGGAACAGCAGCAGACACGCCTCTTCCGGTGTCTTATGTGATGCTTGCCACGGGTCAGATCATGACGCATTGATCTGGCCTACTGGTGAACAGTGCAGGAGATGCCACGCAGCTCAAGTTGAGGAATTCAACAGTGGAAAGCATCACCTTGCTTGGGTGGCGATGGTGCCTGTAGTAGAGATACTGAAGCTGGATGAGTCAACGGTCGTGAAGGGATGTGGGCTCTGTCACAGGATAGGTTCATCAGGGAATACGACGAATTGGGGGCCTAACACTCCAGGGGTCGCTAATACGCCCGGTTCTAAATGCGATGTATGCCATACAAGACACGTCTTCTCTGTGGTCGAGGCTAGGAAGCCTGAAGCATGCAGCAACTGCCACATGGGCTTCGACCACCCCGCATACGAGATGTACATAGGCTCCAAACATGGAATAATCTACAGTACGAGGGGAGGAGAATACAATTGGACCTACCCCTACAATGAGAGATGGCCGAATCAGGCGCCGGTCTGCATCACATGCCACATGGATAGAGGAGACCATGAGGTGATCACTGCGTACGGATTCTACGGAATTCTAGGCCCCGGTGTCGGACCACTTAAGAATGATACTGAATGGTCAAGGGATAATGCTGAAGTCCTCAAGGCTCTAGGGGTCCTCACCCCTGAAGGTCAGCCAGGTGTCCTCTTCGAGTACGCCAAGAACATGAGGGTTGCCAGACTCTCCGATGAGGAGTTTGAGAGGCTGAGAACTGAGAAGATGGAGACATGTTACCGATGTCACTCAAGAACCTACATCGACGAGCAGTTCAGACACTATGAGGCTGTGACCAAGAACTCCATACACCTACTCGCGGAGGGAGTCCGGATCGTCGCCGACCTCTACAAGGACGGTATAGTAATGAAGCCTGAATCATACCCGTACAACTACCCATTCATGCTAGCGTTCTACAACTCACCGACACCGATAGAGCAGGATCTCTACCTGATGCTCGAGGAATGGCATAACCGGATGTTCATGGGAGCATTCCACCAGAGCGCAGACTATATGCACTGGGAAGGCTTCGCACCGATGAAGGAGCACCTCGTCAGGATGAGGGCTGAGGCTGAACTGATGCGGCAGACTCAGCCTTCAAGACCTGCTGAGAGAGGCCTGCCGATCCCTGAAGTGGCAGCGGCCGTGGCAACGGTTATAGCTCTGGCTGCGATAGTCGTAGCCGTAAGAGCTGAGAGGAAGATCAAGAGGACAACATCCTGAGAACCCAGCAGCTGGAATAGAGCTCAGCAACTGGAAAGTCAAGCCATGGAATCTGAAGACTCGAACCTCGTCAAGAGCTGGATGCGCTCCAAGATCAGTGTTCCGTCAGAGGCCACGATCGTGGAGGTAGCTGAGGTTATGACCTCTGAAGATGTTGGTTCAGTACTTGTCACAGTGAACGGCATAGAGGAAGGCATACTGACGGAGAGGGATCTCACGAGAAAGGTCTTAGCTAAGGGCTTGGACCCTAAGACGACAAAGGCAAAGGAAGTGATGTCAACACCTCTGGTGACCATCTCCCAAGATGCAACCCTCTGGGAGGCTGCTGAGGCCATGTCTAGGAGGCGCGTCCGGAGACTGCCTGTGGTGGATGAGCAGGGCAGGGTCAGGGGCATGATATCAACCAGAATAGTAAGCTACGCCCTACCCTTGATGAAGACCGCGAAGTCGAGGATGCTCCAGCTCCTCAGGACTGATAAGGACGAGTAGGCTGCATCCTTTCCACGGCTTGTCCGTTGGCTACTTGAACTCGCTCCTCCCTATCACCAGCCTCTGAATCTCTGATGTCCCCTCCATTATAGCCAAGGCTTTAGCATCCCTCATGTAACGCTCAACAGGCCCGTCCCTTGACAGCCCATATCCTCCATGTATCTGAACAGCGTTGAGCGCCGCCCTCATGGCGGCCTCTGAACTGTAGAGCTTGGCCATCGAGGCTTCTTTCGTGAATCTTGAACCGGCATCCACCATGCATGCGGCGCGGTATGTCAGCAATCTGGCTGCATCAACCTCAGTAGCCATGTCGGCTATCATGAACTGGATCGCTTGGAGCTCAGACAGGGATCTGCCGAACAGGCTCCTTTTCCTTGAGTAGGTGATCGATGCATCGAGTGCAGCCTGCGCGATCCCGACGCCTACAGCAGAGATAGCTACTCTGCCTCTGTCGATGCATGAGAGGGCAATCTTCAGCCCTTCACCCTCTCCACCCATGATATTTTCCTTTGGGACTCTGCATCCCTCCAAGGTAACCTCGCCTATCGATATTCCTCTCATCCCAGTGAGGTCCTCGGTCTTTCCAAGTCGGAGGCCGCCTGTATTCTTCTCAATGATGAAGGTTGAGAGTCCTCCAGACCCCTTGGCTCTGTCTGTTGAGGCCAGTACTATGTAGAGGCCAGCCGGCCCTGCGTTTGTTACGTAGCTCTTCTGGCCGGCTATGATGTACTCATCCTCATCTAGCCTTGCTTCTGTCCGGATGGAGGCCAGGTCTGATCCACCTCCACGCTCCGTCACCGCGAATGAGCCTAGAACCTCACCCTTCACCATCATTGGGAGGTAGTGCTCCTTCTGCTTCTGGGTTCCGAACAGCAAAATGCTGAAGGCTGACATTACATGTGCAAGGTTTATTGTAGCCGCCGCGCCGCATACCTTGGCAAGCTCCTCTAATGCGATGCAGTAACTTAGAGCCCCCATTCCTGAGCCGCCGTACTCCTGAGGGAACGGCAGACCGAGTAAACCGTTGTCAGCCATGCTCCTAGTGAGGTCTGGCGGGAACGTTGCATGCCTGTCTATGTCTTTGGCTGCAGGAGCTAGCTCCCTAGCAGCATATTCGCGTACGCGCCTTCTCAGTTCCTGCTGCTCAGGTGAGAGGTCAAAGTTCAAGTCCGTAACCTTGGATTGAACGCTTGCACTTCCAGAACAAAGGTGGAGGAGGATTCCTCGGGGACGACGCTATCTCACACCTCTCTGCACTACCTACCCAGGAGCGTACTGAAGGTATTGTGGTGATCCTCCTCTTCAGACAGGATCTCCTCATAGAGGAGTCTAGTCACCGGATCGTTGTTCTCTATGCTTATCTGAATGGCCTTCTTGTACATGGCTATGGCCTCTTCCTCAGCCTTCATGTCATCTTGCAGCATCTTCTCAACGTTTCCCCCTGTAACGATGGGCGCAGGCTTGGTCGTTGGGACACCTCCCAAGTAGTCAAGCCTCTCAGCGAATTTCTCAGCATGCTTCATCTCTTGTATCGCCACCTCTCTGAAGATCTCTTCCACCTCAGCGCTCTGTATGCCGATCGCCATCACATGGTGCCACATGTACTGGATCGAAACGGCGAGCTCACGCGCTATCGACTGGTTGAGTATGTCTAGCAAGGCTTCCTTACCCATTCCTTCACCTCCAAGTAACTTTCATGGCCGATTCTCTCCTCCTTGAGCTATTTAAGATCTGACCAGCAACTTCCACCCACAGTCAAGGTCACGCTCTACATCTGGCAGACAGCATCATGTTGAGAGCTTCAGCGACTCATTTTTGACGGGAATCAAATTTAAGAAGCTGAATCAGTCAACAGCTTATTTTCTATGAGAGTGCCCCTCCGGAGAAGGGGAGAACCTCATCAGAATACCTTTCACGGTACATTCTCCTCACTCTGATCAGCTTCTGTACTGCGCCTGCCCGCGTCTCCTCCCACAGGAAGCCCGACCACAGACTCTAAGTCTTCGCTCGAGTGCATCTGTGAAGCAACGATCGCCAGCATGGTCACAGACTTGGATTTCATCCTCGATATGAAGTCTAGGAGCCACTGCCTTGTTGCTACTGCTCCGTGCTGGAGAAGTACGTCTGAGACTATGTCTATCAATGCCGCCTTCTGCCTGCCTGACATCTCCATCTCCTCAAGTATCCTTGAGACGTTAAGATTGATCTCTGTGAGACTGTCCAGGCTTTTCAGGATGTGGACGTTTTGCAGCTTCGGCTCTTTGGGGGCAGCCTGTGGATTGCATATGAGGTAGTTGAATCTCGAAGGATACTTCTGCGCTAGGTCAAACTCTCCATCGAGTCTTGTAGTAACGTAGAGAACGCTGAGGCCGCCTCGCACTCCAGCCTCAAGGAATCCACGCGTGAGGCGGTCTAGCTCATCGCATGTGGGAGAGGTTAAAGCAACAGCGTAGCCTGCTCTCAAGCCACCGTCCAGAAGGCGGTCAAGCCCTCCATGCCCGGTCGAGACGCGTTCAGCAACCATCTTTGGAAGGGGTTCCGGTGCATGCTCCACCATCTCTTGAATAGGCCCAGTTGCTTGAGCCTCTTCCCTCAACTGGGCAGGAGCAGGTATTACGGTGCGAGGCTCAGGCCTAGGCCGAGGCTTCTGCATCCGGATCCTCCATAGGAGCGCGAGTATCGAGACAGAGACTAAGACTATGATGGTGACGAGTGCTGGATACTTCAAGTCTGTCCCCTCTTCTGTAACTGGGGACTCAACCACCAGCTGAACTACGCTCTCGGATCCGTGTCGATCCTGGTCACCAGCGTATCTGGCTCTGATCTTGATGCTGCCTGCCTCCTCAGCCTTCCAAGTCAAAGTGAACCTACCTTCAGGATCTGTCTTTACTGTTGAGATCGCCTCCCAACCGTGCCCGTCCAAGGAGTATTCAATATGTATTGGCTGCCATGCTAGGGGGGAACCTTCCACCTCTAGTACTCCTTCGAGGGTCAAGTTCACACCAACCTGGACTCTAGAAGGCTTAACATTCAGCCTCACTACTGATTCCTGCTTGCCCTGCCTCGGCAGCTCAGACGCATAGACGATCTCGAGCCTCGGCGCATACGGCCTTCCCGGCTGATCGTTCGAGTAGAAGACTGCTGAGGCCGCGTACTCGAAGCCCTGCGGGTAGTCAGGCCTCACAACCAGGGTCACTCTGCCGGCTGAGAGCGAGTCTTGAACAGCTCTCCTAACATCGAAATGATACCAGGAGACATCCTTCACCTGCTGGGAGTTGTTCGAGGTTTGGCTGACTGAGAACTGCCTCGCCAAGGTCCAGTAGAGGTCCTTCTCACTCCAGGATGTATCCAGACTCCTGAACGCACCGACCCTGATGACTCCGTGGACCTCGAATGCGTAAAGGTAAAGCTCCGCGGACTGCACTGTGCTGTTTGGAGGGATGCTTGAAAGATCGAATAGGAGGAAGCCCCACCTCTGCCTATTCTGAGGTCGAATATAGAAGTACTCGACAACCAGGTTTGAGCCTGCGAAGTTGACAGTCGGCTGAAGAGAGTCGACGTAGCCGTCCTCTATCGGCTTCAGAATCACCCCTAGGGACTCGGCAGAAGTAGCGGTTAAGCCGCTGGCAGCCAGGGCTGCAAGCAGAAGCAGAGCTGGGACCGCAACACCTTTGGCATTCATCCGTATCTTCAAAGTGCTCTGGTCTTCCTAGAGTCTTCCCTCAGACTCAAGCCTTGAATGTTCGATCTTTATACACCTGTTCATTATGACAGTCAGACCGGCATCCCTTGCAGCCTCTGCAGCCTCCTCGTCGACTATTCCAAGCTGCATCCAGATGACCTCAGGCTTCCCACATCTCCTCCTCAGCTGAATAGCCTGTTCGACTATTCTCGAGACATCTTCAGACGGCCTGAATATGTCGACTACCTCTATCGTCTCCGCAATCCTCTCCGGCACGTCAAGCAGGCTTCTGTAGCACTTCTTCCCCAAGACCTCATCACAGTAAGGATTGATCGGGACGACCTCATAACCTTTAGACTGCAAGTAGCCGGCTACGGCGTGGCTTGCCTTGCTCGGGCTTCTTGAAACACCTACGACCGCCACTGTCTTGTATCTTGAGAGTATGCCAGCCATCTCCTCTTCTGTTTGACTTCTGGAAGCCAATCAGCACTCACACAGCATCGATGTGGAGATCAAACCTCAACTGGGGACCGGCGGCTTTAGGTCTTATGCAGACCACTTTTTCTCTTCTGCTTTGGAAAACTGTTTAATATGTGTTGAAGGCCCCTCTGGTCGAGTGGAGCTCACACGGATGATCTGCGTGTCGACGGATAGTGAGTATTGAGATGGTCGATTGTAGAGATGCGATAGTGAACCTTGAGGTTGGTAAGATACAGGATATTGTTCAGGAGGCTCTTGGTGCTGGGAGACCGCCGATGGAGATCCTGAAGGAACTCCAGGAAGGCATGCAGGAGGTGGGATCCCGATTTCAAAGGGGCGAGTACTTCTTCTCGGAATTGATAATGGCTGGGGAGACGATGAAGGAGGCATTGAAGGTCCTCAAGCCGCTGCTCGGGTCTGGCAGGGCTGATGCCGCTGGCAAGATCGTTATCGGGACCATCCAAGGAGATCTCCATGACATCGGAAAGGACATAGTCTCCACACTCCTGTTCTCTGCAGGATTCGAGGTCCATGACCTAGGCATCGATGTGCCTCCGTCAAGGTTTGTTGAAGAGGCTGAGGAGGCGGGGGCAAGCATTATCGGCGTCTCAGCCCTACTTTCCGTCACCGTACCGACTGTCTCGAAGGTTGCGGAAGTCCTGAAAGAGAAGGGTTTGAGGAGCAAGGTGAAGATCATAGCTGGAGGAGCCGCTATGAGGCCTGAGTACGCAGAGAAGCTCGGGATAGATGCAGCAGTTAACGACGCTGTCGAAGGAGTCGAGATAATCAAGGGATGGGTGGGGGCAAAATGAAGTCGAGAGACAGAGTGATCAACGCCATTGAAGGCGGCCGGATAGATAGAATCCCGCTTGACGGCTGGTTCAGGCCTGAGACGGTCAGCAACCTCAGGCAGCACTTTCAAACTGAGAGCAGCGAGGATGTATTAAAGGCCTTAGGGATAGATGTCCGCGATATCCGCATGGATCCTCCTGAAGGCTTCAAGCCTAGGGATGTCCTGCCGGCTGAGAAGATCTCGAAGGACTTCGAGAGCTTCTACGCTACGATGTTCGATGAGTGGGGTATAGGTAGGGAGGCCGGCTCCACCGGGGAGTACTGGCACTTCACCCACCACCCCCTCGAGCATGTTGAGCTTGACGACTATGTCTTCCCTGATCTTGACTTACCGGGGAGGTTCGAGAGGGCGCAGCGGAACTCGAAGCTCTACCGGGAGGAGTACCTCATAGTCGGCAACGCTACACTAGGACTCTTTGAGGAGGCTTGGGCGCTGAGAGGATACAGAACATTCATACGTGACCTCTACACGGATGAGCGGTTTGCAACCAGGCTCCTGGATAGGCTCCTTGAATGGAAGATGGAACAGTGCTTGAGACTTATTGAGTGTGGCGCAGACATGATACTGACTTCAGATGATCTTGGAATGCAGACAGGCTTGATGCTGGCTCCGACGATTATCAGGAAGTACTTCATACCGAGATACCGAGCCTGGTTCACGGAGTTGAAGAAGCATGGGGTCTACATCCTCTTCCACACCGATGGGAAGGTCGACCCTATAATCCCTGATCTCATAGAGGCTGGGATAGATGTTCTGAACCCGGTCCAGCCTGAGTGTATGGACCCTGTAGAGGTTAAGGAGAAGTACGGAGACAAGATAGCCTTGCACGGAACGATATCTGTACAGAAGACACTCCCATTCGGGACGGTCGAGGAAGTCAGAAAAGAAGTCGAAACTCGGATACAGACTGCTGGTCGAGGCGGAGGGCTTATCATCGCCCCCACCCACACCGTTGACAGACACGTCCCGATCCAGAATATCTTGGAGATGTATAGAGCGGCCAAGGAGACGAGGATACCTGCCTAGCTTGAAGTGCTAGTGCACATGCCCTCACTTACGCTGAAATCGAAAAGAAACATATAACATTTCTCGATCGCGTCTCCAAGAAATCAGGGATGAGGTCGGGCTGCCCTCATTCGACGGGCCATAAGGTCTTGGTGTTTCCTAAGGACATTAACCCGCTCTGGGTCTCAACGGTCTGAAATAATTATGTTATGGGGGGTGTGCTCGAATGTGGGATGAAAAGTGGGAAAAACTTCGATTGATCGTAGACGAAAAAGGCAGGATCATACTGCCAAAAAAGTTCAGGCTCGGATTGGGACTGACAGAGGGATCACAGGTCAGTGTGCAGTTGCAGAAGGAAAAGCTCGTCATATCGAAGGTAGTGAGTCCGGATGATTTCATCCGCAACATGGAGGGCTTCGTGAAGCAGGGCTCTCCGCTCCCCCTGCTGGATCCGCTTACACTGAAGCGAATCTGGGAGCGACCGTGACTGTCTACGTTGACTCAAACTACTGGATATACTGGATGGACAGCCGCCATCCTGAGCATAAGTACGTAACTAAGTCGATGAGAGACGCCATAGAAGATGGGATCATAATTAACCTCTCAACCTTCATCGAAGTCGCACATTACTTCAGAGGCTTAGGCGACCTAGAATTCACCTCCAGAATGGATGAGCTGCGCAACCTGAGAACATATGAGAAAGCTTCCCAGTCGTATTCTTTTATGGTTGGCGTCCCGGCCGTAACCCACCTTCTGTTCTAGGCAGCATCCATCTGATCGGAGTACCCGCGCCTTGTGCGGTGCTCATCGACGCCTATTACTCCTTTCACGACGTGGGCCGGCTGTTTCACCCTCACCTCGCCGCTCAACGTCTCCGCATCATCGCCTGAGGCTTCGTGAGGTCTTCTTTCTGCGCCCGCGCCCGGACTCTCGTCCGACACTTTACATGCCACGTCCCCGCATTGTGGGTGGAGTTTCCTCAAGCATATGCTCGGCAGCTGCCCACCGGCTCGCCAACCAGGATAACATCTGGAGATGTGATCGAATTAATCCTTTAGGTTCAGTGAGCCATGCATAGGCCTTCAGGATTCCGCTCTGATGTGGGTCTCTTTTGAGGCTTGGCACCTTGAGCGATTGGGGGCAGCGGGCTGAACGTCTCGGCCGAAGCCTTGACGCTTACACCCCTGCTCCATCAACCTCATCTTCTTTGAGAGCTCTCGTCCAAACCTGTGGCTCTGTCGCCAGAACCTAGATGGTTTGGATTGGCCGCCTATTTTCGGGAGAGGTTTCGGGCTTAGATGCTTTCAGCCCTTATCCTCGACAGCGTGGCTGCCCGGCACTGCCCTGTCGGACAACCGGTAAACTAGAGGCTACGATACCCCGTTCCTCTCGTACTAGGGGCGCCTTCCCCTCAGGCGACCAGCACTCCCAGCAGGTAGAATCCGACCTGTCTCGCGACGGTCTAAACCCATCTCGCATTCCCCTTTGATCGGCGAACAGCCGCGCCCTTGGGCCCTGCTGCGGACCCAGGATGGGAAGGGACGACGACGGAGAACCAATCCTCCTCGTCGATGGGGACTCTCGGAGGAGACGAGCCAATTACTCCCGGGGTAGTTTTTCTGTCACATCCAGCCCCCAACAATGGGGACATGAATGATCGCTAGACCCGGCTTTCGCCTCTGGATCCCTTGCTTTGGAGGATCCAGTCAGCCCGACTTTTGGTCTTGCCCTCTACTCCGGAGTTCTGTCCCGGATGAGTCGAGCTTTGGGCCCCCTCGATATCTTTTCAAGGGGGTGCCGCCCCAGCCAAACTGCCCACCTGCCGTTGTTCCAGAGTATCCTCTGGTAAGGGATACAGCCACGGATAGGTGGTGTTACATCGTCGCCTCCCCATCCCCCGGAGGGGATGGCTCGTAGGCTCCCACCTACCCTCTGTACCCGCAGCCGCATCCCAGCAGCAAGCTGCAGTAAAATTCCACGGGGACTTTTCGCCCCGCTGGGAGATCCTGGACTGTTCGTCCAAGTTATGTGGGTTCACCGGGCCCCAGGCGGGGACAGTGGGGATGTCGTTGGTCCATTCATGCACGTCGTAACTTACACGACAAGGCATTTGGCTACCTTAAGAGAGTCAGAGTTACTCCCGGCGTTTAGTGGCCCTTAGCTCGGTTGGACCCGAGTTTTAGGTACCACCACTGGCCAGGACTCAACGGCCGTACACACCCTTTCGGGCTTGCGGCCACCTATGTTTTTATTAAACAGTCGCATCCCCCTTGTCACTGCGACCTGAAACCCCGGCTTAAGCCAAGGTTTCAGGCACCCCTTATCCCTAAGTTACGGGGCTAATTTGCCGAGTTCCCTCGCCCTGAGTTGGACCCGATACGTCTGAGGCTTCTCACCTAGGGCACCTGTGTCGGTTCTGGGTACGAGCACGAAGAATCCTTTCCGCAACCTTTTTCATTGGCTCCAGGAATCGACTGAACCACCCTAAACGGGCGGCTATTCCCTCCTTCACCCAGTTCTCACCATTACGGTTCTCCCTGGGTTTCAGAGGTTAAATGGGGCGACGGCCCCACTCAGCCTATCCTGAAGCGTCAGGCTGCGGACCTGCGTTGCCGCACGTATCTTCGTGGTACCGGAATCTTAACCGGTTTCCCTTTCGGGATGCTCGGTTAGGGCATCCCTTAGGATCGACTTACCCCCGGCTGACGACGCATTGCCGGGGAACCCTTGCCCTCTTCGACGGAGGAGATTCCCACTCCTCTTCGCTGTTACTTCCGCCGGGATCTGCACTTGTGGCCAGTCCACTGGACCTCACGGCCCAGCTTCCGCCCGACCACAACGCCCGCCTACCAACACAGCCAGAGGCTGTGTTCCAAGGTATCGGTACCTAGCTTAGCCCCGTCCATTTTCGGCGCCCCCAACCTCGGCTGGTCAGCTGTTACGCACTGCTTAGAGGATGGCTGCTTCTAAGCCTACCTTCCAGCTGTCTCTGGTTGAGGACAACCTTCAATTTCTGCACTTAGCTAGGATTTTGGGACCTTAACCTTGGTTCGGGTTGTTCCCCTCGCGACATAGGAGCTTACCCCCCATGCCCGTCTCCAACCATCTACGGTGCCGGCACATTCGGAGTTTGAATGGAAAGGAGAGTCTTTCGACTCCTTACTTCCCAATCAGCACTCTACCGCGCCGGCATCCTCCGGTTGGGCTATCCTGCGAGATATTTCGGCGGGAACTAGCTATCACCGAGTTAGATTGGTCTTTTGCCCCTAGCCCCAGGTCAGAGGAGTGAATTGCACGTCAACACCCCTTCGGGCCTCCACCCAGCTTTCGCTGGGCTTCACCCTGCCCAGGGCTAGATCACTCGGTTTCTAGCCTCACCCCCGTGATTACGGACCCTTTCAGATCCCGTCCCTCACATCGGATGATCCGATGTTGCGGACCGTCGGTTTCCCTACGGCTTCGGGCTTTAAACCCTTAACCTCACCACGGAGATGAACTCCCCGGCCCGTGGTACAAAACGGATCGTACGATCCTGGTCCCCCCTCCTCGTACTCCCCCATCACTGAGGTTTCCTTCGGAGGGGATCTACCCTTTCGGACCGTACACGTCTGTAACCACCTGATTTCAGGCGCTTTTCACCCCCCTTCCGGGGTACTTTTCAGCTTTCCCTCACGGTACTGGTGCGCTATCGGTCTTGGGACGTATTTAGTCTTGGAAGTTGTTTCCTCCCAGCTTCATATGCCTGAACCAAGGCATACTAGTCAGGGACACCAACCCAAACCCTGCCTGTTTACGTCTATGGGGCTGTCACCCTCTACGGCAGGCCGTTCCAGGCCACTTCGACTTCACAGGCGAGGGTGCGGTCGGGCCCTACAACCCTACATCCCTACATGGTTTCCCATGCAGGTTCGGTTTGGACTCTTCCCCTTTCGCTCGCCGCTAATCAGGGAATCTCGATTGATTTCTTCTCCTTCCCCTACTGGGATGTTTCCGTTCGGGGAGTTCCCACCCCTATACAGGGGTGCTGCAAGTTTCCTTGCAGCGGGAGGTCCCATTAGGGAATCTCCGGATCGAAGGCTGCATGCGCCTACCCGGAGCTTATCGCAGCTTGCCACGCCCTTCATCAGCGCCCAAGCCAAGCCATCCATCAGGTGGCGTATCATGCCAAGCTTGCTCAGGAACCCACATCATATTTGCGCCGGAGGCCTATGCATGGTCTTCACTGTGAGCTTGAGCCCACTAGACCCTTCGCCTCCAAATTTTTTGGAGGCTGCATCGATTTTTTGGTTCATAGCCTAACCTTATGCCCCTCAACCCATACAGTTTTTTCTAAGGAGGTGATCCGGCCGCAGGTTCCCCTACGGCCACCTTGTTACGACTTCTCCCCCCTTGTCTAGCTTAGGCTCGACACAGCCAACTAGGCTGAGCCTCACCAAAACCAGACTCGGGTGGAGCGACGGGCGGTGTGTGCAAGGAGCAGGGACGTATTCACCGCGCGATGATGACACGCGGTTACTAGGGATTCCATGTTCACGAGGGCGAGTTACAGCCCTCGATCCCAACTGAGGCTGGGTTTAGGGATTGCCTTCCCCTCTCGAGGTCGGAACCCATTGTCCCAGCCATTGCAGCTCGCGTGTGGCCCAGGAGATTAGGGGCATAC
Organism: Bathyarchaeia archaeon; assembly: GCA_038850385.1. Lineage (GTDB taxonomy): Archaea > Thermoproteota > Bathyarchaeia > 40CM-2-53-6 > RBG-13-38-9 > JAGTQV01. Next base: position 20,197 of record JAWCLX010000007.1, read on the forward strand.
TGACCTGCCGTGGCCCGCTCCTTCCTCCTCCTTAGCGGAGGCAGTCCTCCTAGTGTGCCTGGATTCCTTTTGGAAT
>JAWCLX010000008.1:0-4047 GCA_038850385.1 Bathyarchaeia archaeon
CTCCCCTTGGGTGTAGCGGCGCTGGTTATGGCTGGAGACAAAGAATCCCGTATGGGCTCCACCATCAAGAAGCCGCTGGTAACTGTCGATGGCAGCACGATGCTTGAGCCGGTTGTGGACGCGCTTAAGTGTGCGGTAGGAGTTGAAGAAGTCTATGTCGCGACAAGTCCGAATACGCATCGGACTGAGGAGTTGGCCAAGCGCCTCGGACTAAGATCATCAGGACAAGTGGCCGAGGCTACGTAGCTGTTGCTCAAGAGGATGTGAAATTGCTGCATCCGAGAGTGGTCTCGGTCGTATCGGCTGACCTGCCTTTTATCCTAAGTGCACTGATAGGCCACATAATCAGGAAATGTGAAGAATACGGTAAGCCATCGCTGAAGGTAGTGAGGTCGGTTCTCAAGGAATACAACAAGGTTTGCCGTACCCCCCATCCCATCAGGGAGAAGTGTGTATCTGGATATCGCCGGGATAAGTGCCATAGACAACCGTTTCGTACATCAGTCTGTGATCGATGAGGTGGAGTTGCTGGTAGATTCAAAATGGATCGCCGCGAATATCAATACCCCAGCCGACCTAGAGAAGATCTCCTCAAATAGGTCGCCCCCCTCACATTGACAGTACGACTGATAGGGTCGGTGGCAGGAATCCCAGTCGAGCCTTGCAGGTTCATGATGACCGGTTGGAGAGAGTGAGGTCAAGGCCGATGTTAGGAGAGAATGTCAAGGTTGGCTAACCAATCTCGTGCTCAGGACTCTCATAAGAATGCTGTGTCTGACCATCCCTATGGGCCGAGTTCAGTTTGGGGTGCGAGGTCAGCGTTCGCCTGCTATGTAGTGGTGCTTGTTGCGGTCTTGCTGGTCGCGACCGCAACAGCTCTAGCTCTCGGCTACATTGGTGTGGACTACCGGGATCCACCTTACCCACTGTCACTGATATCAATACCGATCAATGAGGTCACAATACTACTCACAACTCTAATGTTCTTCAAGAGGAACAGGGCTGACCTCAGGCAGCTTGGTTTCAGGAGGGTCTCAGTCGGAATGTGTTTCAGAATGTTTCTCTTATCAATAGCCATGTTAGTCTTGACGGCAACTGTTGCCTTGGGACAGAACCTGATCCTCGGTCCTGATCCTTCGGAGCAGCTCTTCACCAAGCTGGTCTCACCGAGGACCCCGATTCAACTCGCCGCACTGGTAATTCTCTCAATGCTCTTGGTCGGGCCGGTCGAGGAACTCTTCGCCAGAGGATACATCCAGCAAGGCCTCGAGAATTCCCTCGGCAAGGCCAAGGGATGGTTGCTTGCATCCCTGCTCTTCGGCGTGCTACATGCGCTGAACGTCCTGAGAGCGATAATGCCGACCTTAGTTGCTGGTTTATTTTTGGGCTATGTCTGGCAAAGAACCGGCAGAAATACGACAGCAGTGTCGATAATGCATGGAGCCTACGACTCCATCGCCCTTACACTTGCCTTTCTCGCAGCCGTCTAGGCGGGTACCATCCAGCTCAATCCTTGCCCGCGAGCCTGAGATGTTGAGTTGGATAAGCTTAAATCTGGCGGCGGCAGGATACGCCGAAAGGTGGATCTGTAGGTCTGTCTGGAAAGGATGAGGCGATAGTATATTGACTGAAGAAAAGATGACGAGACGAAGTTATATGAAGTATGCTGGCGCCGCTGTTGTTGCAGGGGCAGTCGCAGCCGCAGGGTACGGGGCTTACCAGTACTCTCAGCCGCCTACCCCAACAACACCGACAACATCGCCGACCGGGGGCGCGAAGAAGAAGGTGAGGATCGGCGGAACCAAACCCCTGACAGGTGTTGAGACGCTCAACGGCAGAAGTGAAAAACAAGGAAATGAGCTCTGGGCCAAGATGGTGAATGAAGCTGGTGGAATAAAAGCCGGCGACGGAAACACCTACGAGGTTGAACTAGTCCTATACAATGATGAATCCAAACCAGAGGTCGTTCCGAGACTCTATGAAAAGCTTATCGTGGAAGACAAAGTCGACTTCCTGTTTGGTCCAGTCTGGGGGCCTCTCGGAATGGCTACCGTCCCGATCGTTGAGAAGTACAAGAAATTTGAGATCTTCGGCACCTGCTCCTTCAACCCCAAAGACTACAGGGACTGGAAGTACATAGTCCACGTCATCACTAATGGTCCAGGATATATGCCCACTATTCTGGACATGGTGTCCGAGATCGTCTTGCCCAGAGACCCTGAAGCGAAGAACATCGCGATCACACATGGAGACGACGTCTTCCGAATGACCGCCGGAACGTATGGTAAGCAGTACGCTGATGAGAAAGGCTTCAACGTAGTCTTCTACGATACCTACAGTGCAACAGCTACTGACCTGACGCCGCTCTTGACCAAGATTAAACCCTTAAACCCCTCGATCCTGCTCAACGCCGGCTCCTACAACGATGCGGTCTTAATGATAAAACAGATGAAGGAGCTTGACTTCAACGTGAAGCTCATCTGGTCCGGAACCGGCACGGTCTTCACGAAGTACCATGAGGCGCTCGGCAAACTGGCTGAGGGTAATGTGAGTTGCACTCAGTGGGAGAGGGGCATGGTCTTCAAACAGGACTTCGGTCCAAGCCACGACGAATTCATCGAAGCATACCAGAAGGAGTATAATGACCTGCCAGAGTACACCGCAGCTACAGGATTCCAGCAGGGGCTAGTCATCCAGAGGGCAATGGAACTGTGCAAAGACCCGCTTAACTCTGATGCGATAAGACGAACCGCTGGGGAGCTGGAGATGACTACTTTCTATGGCAAGTACAAGATCGACCCAGTCACCGGTTGGCAGGTTGGCCACAAGATGGGTGTGATACAGTGGCAGAACGGCCAGAAGATAGTTGTATGGCCTCCTGAAGCCAGCCCGAAAGAACTATGGTACCCTATGAAGAAGTGGTCAGAGAGATAAGGCCTACCAGAGCTGCATTTTTTCCAATCGAACCTGTTCAACACATCGTCTGCAGCTATCCACTATGCGCCGCTAAGCGGCGAGACATAGCCTAACCCAACCTCAAGGAAGCGGAAGCTACACAAATCTGGCAAATTATAAATCCTAGATCGACACAATCATCTCTCCGGTAGTTCAGTCTTGCCAAAGAAGAAGATGAAGAAGAAAGGTAAGCCTAAGAAGAAGGCCAAGCCCAAGAAGCGAGCTAAGCCCAAGCCTGCAGCAGCGGCTCCACCTCCAGCTGAGGCCGGACCGCCTGAGGCACCCCCGGCTGAGGCCGCTCCATCCTCTGCAGAGACTCCTGAATACTGATAGAGTCAACTTCCTCTGATCGAGCCCCGGACTCAGGTTACCCCAGCCGGACTTTTGAACCTAACAGGGGCTGGCCTTCACCACCCTTTTTGGCCACGAGGCTCAGCCACGTCCCCCTGTCAGCTTTGGAAGCAAGACCTCCAAGATTGCCACACTATTGAGAGTGTGATGGGGCGCGGGTCCGGGCAGAACCTAATTTCGTTTTTGTTTGGGCCAGTCAAGGTTTGATAAGGTCTATTGAACGCGCACCCCTCTTCCAGCTGTCGAGAAACCATCGACGCATACGTGGGGTTGCAGATGCTCTCCAGTGAGTAAACTGCCAAGATGCTTCAGCGAGGATGAGGTGGAACCCGGCTCTGGCAGTAGGCTTTAAGCCAACCATCCCGAGTACAGATCGAGCCATATGAGCGTCCAAACTATGAAGATCCGGAAGCGAGACGGCCGGGTAATAGATTTTGAGCCGAAGAAGATCGAGACCGCCATACTGAAGGCTATGGCCGCGGTTGGAGCCCCAGACCGGGAAGAGGCTGCCAAGATATCGGCAACCGTCGTGGAGGAGATTAGGCGGCGATTCGAGGGATCTCTGCCCGGGGTTGAAGATGTTCAAGATGTTGTTGAGAAGGCTCTGATGCGAGAAGGTCTCACAGACGTGGCCAAGGCGTACATCCTGTACAGAAAGAAGCGTGCTGAGATTCGAGAGGCAAAGAGATTCCTAGGTGTCCAGGACGAACTCAAACTTACAGTGAACGCTGTGAGCGTCCT
>JAWCLX010000008.1:4057-20005 GCA_038850385.1 Bathyarchaeia archaeon
GTCCTCGAGAGAAGATACCTATTGAAGGATTCAGACGGCCGGGTTGTCGAGACCCCCAGCCAGATGTTTCGGAGGGTAGCCAAGGCTGTCGCTGCGGTGGATGCTCAGTACGAGTCTCCTGAGAAGGCAGCCGAGTCAGAGGAGGAATTCTATCGGGTTATGACAAGCCTAGAATTCCTCCCTAACTCGCCCACCCTCATGAACGCCGGCACCAGACTCGGCCAACTCTCAGCATGCTACGTGTTGCCTATTGGGGATTCAATCGTTGAGATATTCAACGCGGTCAGGGATATGGCCGTCATTCATCAGGCTGGTGGAGGCACAGGCTTCTCCTTCTCCAAACTGAGGCCGAAAGGAGACGTTGTCGGCTCAACAGGCGGGATAGCTTCAGGCCCGGTCTCCTTTATCCGGGTCTTCGACACCGCAACCGATGTGATCAAGCAGGGTGGTAGGAGAAGAGGGGCTAACATGGCCATCCTGAGAGTTGATCACCCTGACATAATAGAGTTCGTGACTGCTAAGGAGAAGGAGGGTTTCCTGACCAACTTCAACCTCTCAGTAGCCGTCACAGACGAGTTCATGGAGGCAGTTGAGTTTGACAAGGAATTTGAGTTGATCAATCCGAGAACGAAGAGTCCGAGCAGAAAGATCAATGCGAGGAATCTGTGGACATTGATCACTACCTCGGCATGGAAGACTGGAGACCCAGGCCTAGTCTTCATAGATGAGGTGAACCGGCACAACCCGACCCCTCAAGCAGGGGTGATAGAGAGCACAAACCCTTGCGGTGAACAGCCGCTTCTGCCTAATGAGTCATGCAATCTAGGCTCTATCAACCTCGCCAAGTTTGCTGATGAGGGCGGCATGGACTGGGATAGGCTTAGAGCTTGCGTCAGAACCTCGGTTCACTTCCTAGACAACGTGGTGGATGCGAACAAATACCCAACGCCTGAGGTCGAGAAGATGACGAGAGCTAACCGCAAGATCGGGCTTGGCGTGATGGGTTTCGCTGACGCCCTCATAAGGATGAGGATCCCATACGACTCTGATGATGCCCTCAGATGCGGTGAGGAGATAATGAAGTTCATCGAGGATGAGGGACATCAAGCCTCGATAGAGCTCGGCAGTGTACGAGGCTCATTCCAGAACTTTGGAGGCAGCGTATGGGAGAAGAAAGGTTACAGATCTATGAGGAACGCAACTGTCACAACGGTAGCACCTACAGGAACCATAGGTATTATCGCCGGCGTAAGCAGTGGGATAGAGCCGATCTTTGCCGTCGCTTTCGTCAGAAACGTTATGGAGGGGACGATGCTCCCTGAGGTTAATCCAGAATTTGAGAGAATAGCCAAGGAGGAAGGGTTCTACAGTCAAGAACTAATCATGAAGATCGCGCGTACCGGCTCAGTCCAAGACATAGACGAAGTACCTGCAGAGATCAAGAGGATCTTTGTGACCGCCTTCGATATTCAGCCGGAGTGGCATGTCAAGATGCAGGCAGCCTTCCAGAAGCATGTAGACAACGCAGTCTCAAAGACGATAAACCTCCCGTATGAGGCTACTCCGAGCGATGTTGAGAAGGCCTACTGGCTGGCGTACAAGCTCAAATGTAAGGGCATCACGGTCTACCGTTACGGGAGCAGGCGGCATCAAGTACTCTACATTGGCTCAGTGATGGGGAAGGAGGATGGCCACCTACTTGACTACGTAAGTGCTGATGCCGAGTTCTGCGGGGGGTGCCTAACTCCCGTCTGTGCCTCAGGATGAGTTAGTGTAGCCCCAGAAAGTCTCCTCAGGCTCGACCGGCTTTTCCTAGGTTGTGTCAGTCTCCCTTCTTCTTAGACGCCTGTTTCGTTATCTCTTCAGAGACTTCGTCGAGGGTCTTTCCCTCAGTCTGGATCCCCAGTTTCTTAGCTGTCTCTATGAGGATCTCTGCTGGCTTGGTCTGTGACGGGTATACAGGGGTCTGGGGCCATGCTTGCGCAGGTGTACCTGGAGTTGCTTGCGGGGCCGTTCCTTCTGAGGCTGATCTGTACTGCCTGATAGCGTCGCCTAATGATCTGGCAAGTTCAGGAAGCTTCTTGGGTCCGAACAGTATCAGGACGATGGCGAGTATGAGAGCTATCTCCCAGGGTCCTATAAATGCCATCTTCCACACGCTCACCGGTCTATACGTTGCAGACGCTTATTAACACTGCTGACTGAGCGGACTGCAGACCACACGGAAGCTAAGGGGTATTTTTTGGATTCAGCTGGACGCCGACCTAAGAGTACTCTGGCAAGCCTCTATGAATACTTCGTTCTCTTCTCTGGTGCCAACCGTGACTCTGAAGAAATCTCCAGTGATGCCTACGAGCCCCTTGAGGCTTCTGACGATCACACCTCTGCTCGCCAGATCCTCGGTAAACCTGTCTGCATCCACGCCCTCCGGGAGGCCTACCATTATGAAGTTAGCTTCTGAGGGGAGCGGTCTGAGGCCTCTCCGCTGCAGCTCCTCTGAGAGACGTATCCTCTCTGACACTATCAGCCTACCGATCCTTTTAAAGTAGTCAAGGTTCCTCAAGGCTCCAATGGCTGCGCTTTGAGCCAGACTGTTGACCGTGAAGGGCAGTCTAGCCTTCTCGAGACTTTCAACTATCCTAGGGTTCGAGAGCGCATAGCCGACCCTTAAGCCTGCAAGACCGAAGAACTTGGACATTGAACGCACTATGATCAGGTTATCATGATCCTGCAGGAGTCCCGTGGCTGTCTTTCCAGAGAACTCGCAGTACGCTTCATCCAGTAGAATGACGGCGTCAGTGGCATCTAGTATCTCAGCAAGATCTCGGTCGCTGAGACGTATACCTGTAGGGTTGTTCGGAGACCCTAGGAAAATCAGCCTTGCCGCTTCCGTGAACGGCTTCAACTTATCCGCTCTCACTTTAAAGTCATACTCTTCAGTAGTGACGTAGGATATGCTCGTCTCCCATATCATTGAGGCGAGTATGTAGAGCGTATATGTGGGTATCGGCATAACGACTTTGTCAAGTGGGCTGAGCAGGATCTTGCAGGTGAGATCGATCAGGTCGGATGAACCGTTCCCCACCGCGATGCAGTCTGCAGGCAGACCGACATACTCAGAGATGGATTGCTTCAATTCCTTGTATGAGGGGTCTGGATACCTGTGCACACTCAGTAGTTCTTTCGCTGTTCTCCTGATGATGCTCTTCGGGAGTGGGTATGGGTTCTCGTTCGAACTGAGGTTTACTATCTTCTCCTTAGTGATGCCGTATCTTCCTGTTACGTCGGCTGGGAAGAGTCCCGGGTCATAAGGCTCCAGTAGACCAATTATGTTCTTAAGGTTCGGGATGGTGAACACCAAGACTAGTCTGCTGGAAGGGCTTTCCTTATCTCCTCTATCTTCCTCTCAAGTTCCTCTATAGGAAGAACTTTGGTCTCCTTCTCAGAGCTTGAAGCGAGATTCCAGAATAGCCTGGCTATTATCAGCATGGTCTTTCCGACATATCCTGGCGAGTATGGGAGCAGCTCGGCAGCGAGGTCTCCACATTTCTCGATCGTCCCCTTGTCGAGTCTTCCTATCTTCTCAGCTGCAGACCCGAGTGTGGCAATCCCATTGCCTATAGCTCTCTCCCTTGCAGCGTAGGCTCTCGCAGCCTCGCTTGTGACTCTGTGGACGCCCATTCTCTTCTTCACCCCCTAGTAGTCAAGATACTTCATTATCTCCCAAGGCGTAACGTATAGGCAGAACTGGTTCCATTCCTCGAACTTGAGGTCTACGAAGCTATCGTATATGTGGCTTCCCAAAGTTCTCTGCAGAACCTCATCAGTTGTGAGGTGTTCTATAGCGTCTCTGAGTGTTGTGGGTAGTTCACCGACTCCGTACTCACGTTTCTCTTCAGCTGTCAATTCGTACATGTCCATCCTTAGCGGTCTGCCCGGTTCCCTCTTCTTCCTTATCCCGTCCAGACCAGCTGCCAGCATGCATGAGATCGCCAAGTAAGGGTTGCATGAAGGGTCCGCTGCCCTGTACTCGCATCTTATCGCCTTGGGTGTTCTGAAGTAGAGTGGAACCCTCACGAGGGCGCTGCGGTTTCTTGGGCTCCAGCTAATGTTTATCGGCGCCTCAAATCCTGGGACTAGCCTCTTGTAGCTGTTTACGGTCGGGCATGCAACCGCGGTGATCGCTTTGGAGTGCTCTATTAAGCCCCCGATATAGTAGCGGGCTGTCTGGCTCAGTCCGAACTCGTCATCTTTATCGTAGAAGGCGTTCTCTCCCTTGAAAGGTTCACCCCGCCAGAGGCTCTGGTGGGTGTGCATGCCGCTTGCATTGTCCAAGTACAAGGGTTTTGGCATGAACGTAGCTATCCAGCCGTACTTTGCCGCTATGTTTCTGGCTGTGAATTTGTACTTGTAGAATGCGTCGCAGCAATCTACCAGTTCCATTGGTTTGTAGTCAAGCTCTACCTGTCCGGCTGTTGCCACCTCATGGTGGTGATACTCTATGTTCACACCCATCTTCCTAAGATAGTACACAACCTCATTCCGGTAGTTGTTCGTCGTGTCCTCCGGGGGCGCTCTGAAGTAGGCCTCCTTCGGTCTGAGTATGTATCCGCCAGGCTTGATCTCAGGCGATCTTGGAACTACTCTTGGGGGGCCCCAGGAGTCCCCCTTGCCTCCTGCTGGGGAGACCCAGAGGTCATACTGAAGATGGGCCGGATCAAGACCTTCGAAGACAAAGTATTCGATCTCAGGACCGAAGATGGCGCGGTAGCCCATGCCCTCCGCCTCCTTCATAACGTTGCGGGCGACATAGCCCCGAGGATCGGCTGTTGAGACTGTTCCTCCGCCAGCAGCCCCGAAAGCCTCGTAGACATCTCCGAAGACCACGGCTGACCTATGTATCGGTTCATCGATCCAGGGCACTACTGTGGTTGATGCTGCGTCAGGCAGCCACACCATGTCGCTCTCATGAATGGGTTTGAATCCTCTTATTGACGACCCATCGAATCCGAGCCCTTGCTCGTACGCATCACCATCTGTGAATTCGGATGCAGGTATAGTGAAGCTCTGAAGGATCCCTCTCAGGTCGCTGAAGAAGCAGAGGACATTGTTGACTTCAGCCTTCTCGAGGAGGCTCCTCGCATTCACTATGCTCGTCTTGTCCGTCAAGGCTTCCACGACCAATTTTTGGAATGGAAATATGTGGATGCGTCAATTGACTCCTAGACCTCGTACTTATGGATTCCGGAAAGAATGATGAATACTCATGAAAAAATCTTGCCCAATCCCGAACGTTTGATTAGGCTCGCTTTGTGAACAACCTATGGACTATACGTATGTGCAGCAAATCTAATATTGCTCGACCAGCTGGAAATGATCAGGGTAGAATTCTTGAAATATGAAATCGAGAGTCTCGAGGAAACGGCCGGGTGAGATGGTTGGATGCCGGCCTAGACAAACTTGACAGAAAGATTATGGCGGAATATCTAGGCGACGCTCGCCTTTCATGTAGGGAGGTTGCAAGAAGGGTCGGCACTTCGACGGCGACGGTTCTCTCAAGGCTTCGCAGACTCGAAAAGGAAGGTATCATAAAAGGATACACAGTCTTGCTGGACTGCGAGAGAATCGGCTACACAGTCACAGCTATCACTGAAGTCATGGTCTCTGGAGGCCGACTGATCGAGATGGAGAAAGAGATCGCTAGGATGACCAACACAATGGCGGTCTACGACGTGACAGGAGAAGCAGACGCTGTGATAATCTCAAAGTTCAGGAACATGGATGAACTCAGCACATTCATCAAGAGGCTTCTTGCGCTTCCCTACGTAGAGAGAACTAACACGCACATCGCATTGACGAGTGTGAAGGAAGACTTTAGGCTCAGCCCATGAGCACCCAAATGTGATAAAGCCGACTGATTACTCCAAAAGCTTGTTCTGGATCTGTTGATGCCCCTCTAACCTGCTTAGAGTACTCTCAGGACCTCCCTGGTCTAGGCGTTGGTGTCGAAGTGGTCTGTCTGGTGGGCCCGCCCGGATTTGAACCGGGGACTTCCACCGTTCTCAAAAGTCTCGTTGATGAGGATCTGTGAGGGTGGCGTCCTAACCGCTAGACCACGGGCCCATCCCACTATCCATATATTGCTTAGGGGGTTGCCTAAAATAGTTGATTGCTGACAGTCTGATCAAAAGATGTTGAGGGGCTCACCGGTAGTTCAAGTCGGAAATTCTAGAGAAAGGATAGCCAGACTGGTGGATAGGTTTGGGAGGAGGTTCTCAGAAGAGCTAGATATCAAGCTTGACCATTCAGATAAAGATGAGGTTTTCAAATGGTTTGTAGCATCGATACTCTTCGGATCTAGGATCTCTGAGAAGATAGCGATCAAGACCTACCGTAAGTTTATGGAGAATGGCCTCGATACACCGGATCGAATCGTAGAGGCTGGTTGGGACAGGCTTGTGGAGGTCCTAGACTCTGGGGGATACGCCAGGTACGACTTCAAGACGGCTACGAAGATGATTGAGGTTATGAAGAACCTTAGAGGCCGGTACAGGGGCGACCTCCGTAGGCTTCATGCTGAAGCCTCAAGCCCGGCCGATCTTGAGATGAAGATCAAGCAACTTGGCAAGGGGATAGGCGATGTCACGGTAAGCATCTTCCTGAGAGAGCTCAGGGGGATCTGGAGGTATGCTGATCCACCACTTCAAGAGCTTGCGATCACTGCAGCCCAGAGTCTTGGTTTGACCAAAAGAGAAGGCAGAGATGAAGCTGAGAAACTGGCGATCCTCAAGGAGCTTCGAAGGCTCTGGTCCAGAAACCGGATAAAGGGTAAGTCCTTCATCGATTTTGAAACAGCACTCGTCAGGTATGGAAAGGACGTCCTCAGGAAGAAGATGCTTGGCAGCCGTAGGTCAACTGGCAGGTGATGCTGCCGCCAACTCAACTCTTCTCTTCTTCTTCAGTAGTCTGGAGACTCTGACTACTCCTGAGACTTCCAGCTTCATCAACGTAGCATTGACTTCTCTGAAGCTCACATCCCCGTAGGTATTCTTCAGTTCCTCATGCAAATCTTGATCTGTCATGGCCCCTTTCTTTTGAAGGATCTCAACGATCGCGTTCAGCATCGGGCGTGGCCCCCAGACCCTCTCCAATCTGTCAGCACATCCTAGGTCACAGGTATGGCAGCCCTCTCTCCTGACACTCTCTTCGTGAAGCCCTGGTACCATGTATTCACGTCTGGGGTTATGCTCGGCTTTATCTTCGCCATCGCGTTCCTGAAGTCCACCAGCGTGACCTCTCTTGAGTCAGGGTCCCTCCTGAGAGCGTTCATAGCGGCTTCACGGCAGATGCTCTCTATGTCAGCTCCGGAGTATCCAGTTGCTGATTTTGCAAGCATGTCTAGGTCGACATCCGGTGATAGTGGCATCTTGGAAGTGTGTATCTTGAAGATCTGCTTTATTGTCTTCGGATCCGGCGCTGGGACGAAGATCAGTCTGTCGAATCTTCCAGGCCTTAGGATTGCCGGATCTACTATGTCAGGCCTGTTGGTCGCCCCTATCACAACGACATTCTCAAGAGACTCTATCCCGTCGAGCTCGGTGAGAAGTTGGCTTATCACCCGTTCAGTTGCTCCGGAGTCGGCGTAACCCATCCCCCTCCTCGGCGCTATCGCATCTATCTCGTCAAAGAAGATTATCGAGGGTGCGGCTGATCGGCCTTTCCTGAAGACTTCGCGTATCGCCTTCTCGCTCTCGCCGACCCATTTAGAGAAGACTTCCGGACCTTTTATCGATATGAAGTTAGCTTCACTCTCAGTCGCTATGGCCCTGGCTAGCATAGTCTTCCCGCAGCCGGGCGGACCGTACAGGAGGATCCCTTTAGGCGGTTTGATCCCCATCCTCTGGTACATGTCAGGGTTCTTGATCGGCCACTCCACAGCCTCCATGAGCTCTGACTTCACCTGCTCCAAGCCGCCAACATCCTTCCACCTGACAGTCGGGACCTCGATGTAGACTTCACGCATAGCCGTAGGCGTTACCTCCCGGTAGGCCTGCATGAAATCCTCCATCTTGACCTCCATCTTGTCGAGTATGCTTGGAGGTATCCGTTCTTCTTCGAGGTTTATCTCTGGAAGGTGTCTGCGCAGACATTTCATCGCGGCCTCTCTGCAGAGCGCAGCGACGTCAGCCCCCGTGTAGCCGTGAGTTATCTCAGCTATCTTCTTGAAGTCCACGTCAGAAGCTATAGGCATGTTTCTGGTATGGATCTGCAGTGTCTCAAGCCTCCCCTGCTTGTCAGGGACTCCGATCTCTATCTCCCTGTCGAATCTTCCTGGTCTGCGTAGTGCTGGGTCGATCGCATTCGGCCTGTTCGTAGCGCCTATGACTATGATGTTCTCTCTGGATCCCATTCCGTCCATAAGTGAAAGCAGCTGTGCGACAACTCGACGCTCAACCTCGCCCGTGACTTCCTCTCTCTTAGGTGCTATCGCATCCATCTCGTCGATGAAGATTATGCTCGGCGCCGTCTCCTGGGCTTTCTGGAAGATCTCCCTCAACCTTGCCTCAGACTCGCCGTAGAACTTCGACATTATCTCTGGCCCTGAGATCACGTAGAAGTTCGCGTCTGACTCGTTTGCTACAGCCTTGGCTAGAAGTGTCTTCCCGCAGCCTGGTGGACCGTAGAGGAAGATCCCTCTGGGGGGGTCGATGCCTAGCCTCTGGAAGAGCTCCGGGTGCCGCAGCGGCACCTCAACCATCTCCCGTATCCTCTGGTTCTGGCCGTGGAGGCCGCCGATATCCTCGTATGTAACCATCGGGATGCCTTTTCTTTCAGGGGCGGGTTCGCTGAGGACTTGGACAAGGGTGTTCTCGGTGATCCGGACCGGACCCTTCGGCTTTGTCTTAGTTGCGACAAGGGGGACTGCGCTGCCAAAGATAGAGAGCATAGCCGTGTCCCCTTCGACAAACGGCATATCCATGAATCTTCTCTTTACGAAGCTCACGAACTCCTCATCGATGTTGAGTCGGACATCTGTAGGTGAGAATACTATGCTCTGAGCCTCCCTGACCTCTCCTTTCCGGACGTTCACATACTCGTTCAGGGCGACCCCGGCGTTTCTTCTGAGCAATCCGTCCATGCGTACTATGTCCTGGCCTTGGTCTTCTGTGTAGGCGGGCCAGACTACCGCCGCCGTCACCTTCTTTCCACGTATCTCCACGAAGTCCCCTGCAGTGACAGCTAGCCTACGCATCGTCTCGTTGTCTATTCTCACCTTTCCGTGACCGACATCTCTTTGTTTAGCGTCTGCGACCCTCAGCTGGACCTCTTCTCTAACCAAACCTAGCGGATCCTCCTTTCAGAATTGTTTTCTGGGTGAAGGCTGCCGTCAGAATCCTCGAGGCTCCCGGCTGGGCCGAGATGGCTCCTGAGCAGTCTTCACTCCTGTTTCTCCTCCCATTCAAGTTCTTCATCCTTCAGGTTCCTGCAGTTTCAGATCCCGAATGGATCTTCTTACTCGGTCAAGGAAGAGGAGGTACTCATGCATGAGTCTCTCGCCATGTATGCTCAGGGCGAAGGTTCCGCGGGAAACCTCCTCTATCAAGCGCATCCTCTGTAGAGTTGCGAGATTCTCGTAAAGAAGTTTTGGGTTGACGATCTCTCTGAGGAACCTCTTATCCCTCGGGCTTTCCAGCATTGCGAAGAGCATCCTCATTCTAGCTTCACTCTCAAACAGGTCTAATGCCTCAAGCGCCCCCTCGAAGAAGTCCTCCAGATGCTCTAGAGTGCCTTTCTCGAACCTTATCTTCCTCCTCGAGTGAGGCTCAGCTGCCCGCTTGAGGATCTCGAGTCCACGGTCGAAGAGGGGATAAACCCATATCTCCTCAACGTTTGAGGATCGCCCTAACAATTCCAGCAGCTCAAGAGAGTCATCAGCCACTCCAGCCTCGCAGAGGATCGTTGTGAACTTGTCATCGCCAAGCCCGCAAGCATCCACGAACCTCTTTAAGCCGTCTGGGAGGAATCTTACAGGTGTATTGATGTATACTTCTTGCATGCCTTGCTTCAGCAGTCTTGTGGCAGCGTGGTACTGCTGTAGTAGACGCAGCTCTGACTCATGGGCTGAGCCCTTAAGCCATTCCTTGAAGTCTTGGTAGCTGCTTACGTGCTCTGGCTCAGCTTTTCTGACCTTGGATTCGAGCTCCATGTACATTTACGTTTTCCTTGTTGTTTCCAATCTCTGGCTTTTCTCTTATAAATGTTACTTTAAGTAACAGACTTGACGCTCAGCCAGAACTCAAGCCCTCCCCACGGACACAATCTGTATCTCACTGACCCCTTCAGTCGATTTCAAGGCTTCCTCGATCTCATCCATCTTGCCTTCAGCATCTTCAGGCATTAAGAGGTCTGCGATAAGTGCTACGAGACCGAAGGCAACAGGCTCCTCTTGGAACCTCACAGAAACATCCCTTGGCAACCTGCTCTGTATCTGAGCCTTCAATCGCGAGAGGTCCGCTGAAGGATCCGAGGGGAAGACCTTAAAGGATGCCAAAACTCTTGCCAAGACCTATACTCCCTCAGGGTCCAGTGTTTCCACACTTCGGACACTTGTAGTCTCTGCCGAAAAGTCTGCATTTCTCACAGCGCCAGATCAGGACGTCACCACAGTTCGGGCATGAGAATTTCACTGCAGCCTCCCCTGGCACGATCATTCTGCTGCACCAGCTGCACTGAGGCATCTTCACTGTTCTCGTCTCACTCAATCGGGAGATCCTTCCATTGCTGTAGGTCGCAGATTTGCTGAGGAAGTTTCCAGCTTTCTATATAAGGATGACTGAACTGTTTTCGATTCCACTTCGGGCCAGTAGATACAAGCGGACGTATCTGGCTGTGCTCCTGATCTCCAATCATCACCAATCCAACAGTGGCCAGATTCACTAAAGTCAAACCGATCTATATGATCTATGTAACAAATCGTTATCTGGACTTTCGTAGATAATGGGCCAGAACAGATGGCAGGGAATATGGATGAACGGTCATATGAAAGCAACACTGTTCTTCATGACGTTACTGTTCTCAGTCTTTGATGGGGTTCAGGAGGTCTCAGCCCGCTATACTCTTGGGTACTAGGGAGTTAATGGTCCTGAGGCGCCGAGAGGGGATCCAGACAAAATCTGGATTGACGATCATGTTACTCAAGCATACGCTCAAGCCGATGGTTACCAGAACTTCCATGTTGCATATGTGAGTCCAGGCCTATTCTACAGGCCTCTGGATGCTCAGCAGAACTACTACTCGCCAGACGGCGCAGTCCTCGTGGACACGTCCGGCAACCTGTACTTCTACCTGAACATCTCTAACCCTGCAAACCTTTCTGACCCTGCTCAGCCAGGACTCGACATAAGCTGGGAGAGACACAACGGTAGAGCAAGATGGCTCTACATAGCGATACCTCCAGAGTTCACGCCAGCAGCTGACACTCCTTCCAAGTGGCGTGTCGTGACAAGCATCACTATCGACTATCACTTCATCAGGACAGGCAGATTCGACCAGTACCATCCCCTCGCACCTAACTGGTGGTACATAGCGATCTCAGCGCCTAACGTCACAGACCCAGCAACAGGCAAGTCCTCCAACTACCTTTACCCAGCCGGCCAAGACTTCCACCTGGAAGAATCAGGAATACCCATACCAGAGTTTCCAGCAGCAGGGATGCTTGCGGCAGCCTCGGCAATAGCAGCAGTGATAGCGCTGCTGCGAAGGCAAAGCAGTTCAGCCATTGGGCACTGAGTGGCCGATCCCCCCTCACACATTTTTTCTTGCAGTCCTCAAACAAGTGTACTTGCCCCCACACTTCAGGTATTGGTTGGCGGCTGAAGAGTGGAGACTGCGCCGCCCTCGGAGACAAAGGTGTAAGTATTCCCACTGGCCCTTACTACGGTGAAGTATTATGTGTGAGTTCAAGGTGTTTCTGGAGAACGAGGCGATCTTCGAGGGGGCTGTCTATGCTAGGGCAGCAGGATCCTCCGTCAAATTAAGAGACATAATCGGATACTCAAAAGAGATTGGAAACGTGAAGATAGTGGAAGTCGATGTGACTAAGGAGAGGCTTGTCTTGGAAAGACTCTGAGGGCTCCGCCGTCCTCTCCTTGAATTCGAAGAGTATCTCGCCGAGACACACATCTCATAGTTAGTTTCGTGATTTCCGAAAAGTAATTAGTAGGTTCTCGCTTTCGCCAAGACTTTCGAAAACAGGGGTTCGTAAGAAAGCAATAAGAGTTGCAGCGTAGTCTTTGCTGAAAAAAGCCGCAGCAGATGTGTTGTCTTTGCAGATCTTTCCTAGAGGTCGAAGCCCCGGGTCTATTCTGCTGGTCTGCATCAGTGCGCATTTCGTGAATGACGGCTTGGACGTAGTTCTGCCACTTATTATGCCGCTCCTTGTATCCAGATACGAGCTTAGCCTTTTCGAAGCTGGTATGGTTATCACCAGTTATTCGGCTACAACAGTGGTATTCCAGCCTCTTACAGGATACTTCGCTGACCTTACAGGTCACAGAAGGGTATACTTGGCTTCCGGCCTTGTCCTGATGGCTTCAGGATTCTACACAATTCAATTTGCACCATCATTCTTATGGATTCTTTTTCTCTCATTCTGTTCTGGAATCGGATACAGTGTCTACCATCCAGTTGCCATATCTCTGGTTAATGCGGCTTACATGGAGAGGCGGGGTTTTGGGGTTGGCTTTCACGGTTTGGGTGGAAGTGTAGGTCGCGGAGTCTTTCCGACTATTCTTGGTGCACTTTTGGCAGCCTATGGTCTAGGGTCTGCGCTTCTATTCGCGCTGGTTGCTGGTCTATCGGCTGGTATTCTGGTGCTAAGTCTGCCTGCCAACGTAGGGGTGATGAAGGATAGGCAGTTCAGGGTGAAATTGACAAGTGTTGTTCTGGCCGCCGCGGCGGTTCAGCTTCTGAGAACAGTATTCTACGCTGGAACGGTGAATTTCATCCCAACGTATCTGGTTAGAGAGGTTGGTTTAGATATTGCTGCTGCTGGGATCTCTACGTCAATAATGCTCATCCTGGGGATTCTGAGCCAGCCTCTTGGAGGCTACATTTCAGACAAGGTAGGACGCGGTTCAGTTCTGGGAATAAGCAGTTTCTTCATGGGGTTCTTTTATCTGCTTTTCCTATGGGCTCCTTACCCAGCATCTTTGGTTCTGCTCTCGTTGGTCGGGTTCTGGATATTCCTTGGCTTTCCAATCCCCTATGCTGTGGCTGGGGATCATGTGGAAAGAGAGTCGATAGGCACTGCATTGGGGATGATCTCGGGTCTGGGGAGCGCCGGCGGGGTCATTGCTCCACTATTTGTCGGCAAACTGGGGGATCAGTTCGGGTTGGCTGGTGCTATGTCCGTGGCATGTGCTTTTGCTTTCGCTGCAGCAGCAGTCTGTCTTCTGTTGCCAAGAGGACCCAGAAAAGAGGAAGCTTTGCAGCAGTAGGTTAGTCGACTAAGTGTTTTGTCCTCGTTGTAGTCTTCGATCTGTGATTTATCTCCAGATGCTGGAGTATTCACCTCTCAGCATATACAATGTTGCATCTGCCAAGTCTACTGCATGGTCTGCAATGCGCTCAAGGTGGCGTACAGTCAGCACATCCGAAATCAGCTGTTCGACTTTTCGAGGCGGATTGTTTACGCAGTACTGAAGATGTTCAAGGTACATCTTGTCCACTTCCATATCGTCTTCCCTGACTCTCTCAGCTAGTTCTTGATCTCGGGACTTGTAAGCTTCTATACTGTTCTCAATCATCCGCATCGTTCTTCCACCCATCTCAGCTACGGTCTCGCGACCAAACTCTACACGGCCCCCGAGAGTCTTAAGGATCATGGATATGTCGTAGGCGTAGCGGCCGAATCTAGAAAGGTCATAGGCTATCTCCATGCTTGCTCTTATGAACCTTAGGTCTCTTGCGACGGGCTGGAATCTGGCTATGAGCTCCACGGACTTCTCTCCGACCTTCTGGTAGTAGTTCAGCAGAGTGTCGGACCATTGCCTGACCTGTAAGGTTACGTCTCCGCCCTCCAGGTAGGCTGTTATGGATGCTGAGACAGTCTGCTGAGCGATCTTGGACATTTCATCGAGCAGACTGGAAAGTTCTGTCAGTCCCCTATCCAGAAGTCGTACTTTGTTCAAGGTTTCACCGCTCAGCCGAATCTTCCAGTTATGAAGTCCTCTGTAAGTTTGTTACTTGGGTTATTGAATACTACCTTAGTATCGCCATACTCTATGACTTCCCCAAGATAAAGAAACGCGGTGAAATCTGACACCCTTGCTGCCTGCTGCATATTATGTGTCACAACTACAACTGTATAGTTCTTCTTCAGTGATACCATCAAAGACTCTATCTTGGCTGTTGCCGCTGGGTCTAAAGCCGAGCAAGGTTCATCCATAAGTATCACCTCAGGTTCCACGGCGAGGGCTCTTGCTATGCAGAGTCGTTGTTGCTGACCTCCAGATAGGCTCAGCGCAGACAGTTTCAGTCGATCCTTGACTTCATCCCAGAGAGCCGCATCCCGAAGGCTCCTCTCAACAATCCTATCAAGCTCTTTTCCTCTGGCCATGCCGTGGATTCTGGGTCCAAAGGCTACATTATCGTATATGGACTTGGGGAATGGGTTGGGCTTTTGGAAGACCATGCCGACCCTTCTCCTCACCTCGACCACATCGGCCGTCGAATCTAGGATGTTTCTTCCATCTAGAAGAACTGCTCCTTCACTGCGGCAATTCGGTATGATGTCGTTCATTCTGTTCATCGTTCTTATCAAAGTTGATTTCCCGCAGCCTGAGGGACCCATTATGGCAGTCACGCGGTTTTCCTTTATGTCGAGGTTCACTCTCTTCAACACTTGCGTTGTTCCAAACCATACGCTCAGATCTTCTATGCGAATCTTGGTTCTCTCAATCAATCTCTCCGTTTCCCGACTTGGTATACTCGACAAGCTGTATTCTTCCAACAAGGTTGTTATCAAGCTCTCATGCGCTTTCTATAACTGACTCTTACCGTTATCGCTACAAGATTCATGCCTAGCACGAGTGAGATCAAGACTAGAACCGTTCCGAACTGGATAGGCCTTGTAATCGCAGGATTCACGGATTGTGTTGAGAGGGTGAAAATGTGAAACGGCAGCGCCATGAACTGATCAAAGATGGATGCTGGAAGCCTAGGCAGGAAGTAGGCTGCACCAGTCAAGAGTATAGGGGCTGTCTCACCAGCAGCTCTGCTTAATGCTAGTATACTCGCGGTCATCATGCCTGGAATTGCGTACGGTAAGACTGCGTATCTGACTGTCTGCCACCTTGTCGCTCCAAGAGCCAAGGCTGCCTCACGGTACGCAAGTGGTACGCTATGGAGGGCCTCTTCTGATGCTGCAATAATCACTGGAAGGGTTAGGAAGCTAAGCGTGAGCGCTGAGGAGAGCAGACTGAACCCAAACCCGGCCAAGAGAACGAAAAAGCCTAGGCCAAGAAGACCGTAGACTATTGAAGGAACACCGGCCAAGATGTTTGAGGCTGTTCTTGTGATCACCGCCAAGCCTGCCCTTTTCGATCCCAAGTACTCTGAAAAGTATATTGCTGAAGCCAATCCGACTGGAAATGCGAACGATAGCGTGAGGCAGATCAAATAGACAGTCCCATATATGGCTGGGAAGATCCCACCTTCGGTCATGCCTTTTCTCGGGCTGTCCAATATGAAGGACCAGCTTACTACCTTGTAGCCATTGCTTACTATGTAGAGGATGAGTAAGCAGGCAACGGCGACCACGATTAGTGCTGAGGCTCGGATTGCTGTGAAGGCAAACCTGGCCTTCAATTCCCGCATATTCAATACCTTGCACTCCTGAACCGGTGTAGTACAATCTCCGCTGTGAGGTTTACAATCGAAGTGATC
>JAWCLX010000009.1:0-622 GCA_038850385.1 Bathyarchaeia archaeon
AGACCAGGTTTGGCTTGGGAGATCGTTGCCTCGAGGTGTCCTCCATCAAAGCCGTGGGCCTCGCCTGACATGATTATGAGCTGCTGGAGCATCCAAGTCTGATGCTCCACCTTTATAGGTTGTCTTCTGAAGCTTCATGAGAGGGGTTTCGAGTGTTTAGGAAAGCGATTTATTAGCTGCTTTAGGAACGATAAGGATGGTGGTGTAATGATCTCTGCATGCGTTCTGATACGGACTGAGAGAGGTAGGTTCGACGAGGTTGTTGAACGTATGAAACAATTCTCGGAGACTAAGAGCGTCATGGCGGTCCTAGGCCGATATGATGTCGTAGTAGATATTGAAGTCGCCGACTACAATAGTCTTGGGAGGGTCGTTATGAAGATGGGAAATATTGGTGGTGTCGTCTTCACTGAGACCCTGCCGGAGCTGAAGACGGAGGCCGAGCAGAAATGTTGAATGCTTGCATACTAGTCAAGACTATACCTACACGTATCGTCGCTACACTCTCCGACATCAAGAAGTTCAAGCAGCTCAGGAAGGCTTACCCTGTCTATGGGAGATGGGATATCGTTGCGTTCATGGAGGTCTCAGAGTACAGAGAGCTCAAAGATATCACTGCCCA
>JAWCLX010000009.1:632-11531 GCA_038850385.1 Bathyarchaeia archaeon
CAGATAAACGCTATGAAAGGTGTCAGGAGCACCGAGACGCTGGCAAGCCTCTAGTTCCAACTGTCAGAGGCAGAAATCGCCTTCACGGTATTACGCCTGTCCTCCTGGCAAGCCTCTCGGCTTGGAGTCTGGAAATCCCATGCTCACCGAAGATAGTGTACCTTTCAGGTCTCAATCTGTGAACCATCGTCAAAGCCTTCACTATGTACTTGTCCTCGATTCCTAGCTCAGCTGAACTCGTAGGGGCACCGATCCTGCGTAACACATTCCTCAACAGCCTCCAGTTTGCACCTTGAAGATACGCGCTCATTATGGCGCCGACACCGCACTGCTCACCATGGAGCGCCGGCCTAGGTGCTATCATCGATAGGGCGTGGCTGAAGATATGTTCTGATCCGCTGCAAGGTCTGCTGCTCCCCGCTATGCTGATCGCTACACCGCAGCTTATCAATGCCTCAACGACTGTTCTTAGAGCGCTCTCGCTGAGGCCCTTTATCGACCCTGCGTTCCGCATGACCAGTCTGGCACTCATCAGCGCCAGCTCAGCAGCGTAGTCACCGTAGTACTCGCCCTTCACCCTGTGCGCCAGTCTCCAGTCTCTCACAGCGGTGTACTTGGCTAAGACGTCTCCGCAGCCACTCGCGATCAGTCTGTAGGGTGAACTTGAGATGACTGAGATGTCTGCTAAGATCGCCAAGGGGGCCTGTCCCCTGAGAGAGTATGGTCTATCGAGGCCTTTGATGGAGGCGTGGGAACTGGCGATGCCGTCGTGTGACGCAGTCGTCGGTACACTGATGAAAGGCACCTTCTCATTGGCTGAAGATAACTTGGCGACATCAATGTCTTTGCCGCCCCCGAATCCTACGACTACTGAAGGTTTGCCGTCTCGTATTCTCTTTTGAGCTTGGATGACACTCTCCATCGTTGAGTCTTCGACCGTGAGGTAGTCTACAGAGAAGGAGGCTTCCTCGAGTGAGCGTGTTAGGTCACCCTGAGCTAGAGTTAGCATCTTCGGCCCGGTCACTATCAAGATGTTTCCTGAGAATCCAAGTTTACTGGAGACTTCACCTAGGCTTCCAACTATCTCGGTGCCGACTATTACCTCACGGGGGAGTTGCATGTAGTGGAGACGCAACCAGTCAACCTCTCACAGCAGGAGAAATAGCCCAACAAGATTGGAGCCAAAGAAGAGAGTGAGCATATAGGCGGCAACAAGTTTTGCTGCCTGATACATGAAGTATACGAGACTCTCAAGAGTTTCAGAGCCTAGACTCTTGACCCTGACACTCCCGGAGGATGAGGATACAGCGACCTCTTCGAGGTTCCCTGCGGCCTGCCCGTAAGCCTTCATCACAGAGTCAACTATGAGATCCTGGTCTATAGCCTCTCCAAAGGGGTAGTAGCCAAGCCTTGCAGGGACGAGCCCATTCACCGCATGAGTGTCAGTGGTCATAACCTCACCGCCTCCGACACCTGCATTCTCTAGTGAGAGGAGGATCCTCTCTCTGAGGCCGGGAGCCATGTTGTTCGCGTCCACCACGACGTAAGCAGTCAGCTGGCCTGACGTTCTGAAGACGAAGACACGTACCCCTCCTGGGCCGTTCCCGTGTTCAGGACCAAAACCATCGATGGTGCCTCGAGCTGCGCCCATCTCGAGGTTCCCGGCTCTGTTGCGGTGGCAAGACTCGATGGCTTGTGATGCAGCCGCTCTCAAATCTTCGATCTCTTTCCCAGTAAACATTCTGGCCTCAGCTATGCAGTTGTGAGAATCGACTATCGCCACATCCTTGAATTTCTTCTTCGCAAGGTTAGCCAGCTCCTTTCCAAGTTGAGAGGGGATATCCTCCATATCATTCGGCGAGTGGGTCAACGTCAAGAATAAGCATTCTCCGAGGACCTGAGCGCCAACCTTAGCTGAGCCGACCTCAAACCTTTGAAATACCGATCCGGAAGATATCGTCTCTGACTTGTTGAGGAGCGTTCTTATTGCGGAGATCACCTTGAAGTTCTGGTGTTGAGAGACTAGGTTATGTTCATGGCCGGAAACCCCGTGCGGTACTGCTACTAGAACGTCACCCTCCTCGAAAGTCCTCTGGATCAGGGATGGTAGCATGCTGCTCCCAACATTAAGGAAAGGGCCTGGGTGAAAGTCTGAGACGACTATCACTCCTTTCGGCCTTCCAGTCTCTCTATTCGAGAACTTGATCACGGTCAGACCGATATCGTCTTCAGTACCAATCTCCTCCAGAAACTGCTCGAACATGTCATTCCTTCTATTCAACCAGTCCAGAAGGAAGGCCCTTAGACTCTAGAGAGCTCAAAAGGACTACTAGCGGTGCAGTCGAGAGTAAACCTGCTGCGTGAAGGGAGAATGATAGATAGTGTGGATCTAATCCCAAAACCTCGAAGGATGCGGACACGGATACTAGAGGCTCAAGGAACGAGAAGACTAGTTTGTTGATGCCGTTTTTCGTGGACATCGAGAAGACTGCAAGGGTTCTCAGCGGCAAAACTGTGAATAGACCTAAGTAAAATGGGAAACGGGGGAAGTCTGAGATTGCATGGCCGCGCATCGCAACGCCGCCAAACACGATGAACGTGATCCAAGCTATGCATGAGAACAATGACAGTGCAAGACACCTGCGGAGGTAGAAGAGGGGGTCGCCTCTTAGAATCAGCCTGCAGGAGAGAGTATTGATGAAGATCGCAGGGAGGAAGAAGACGAGGAGTCCAAAGGCCAAGCCTTGCAGAGCTGAGTCTGACGTGGGATCCGCTATGGTGAAGGCCACCGTGCAGCCGACCAAGGCAACCGTGAAGAGCATGACCAGAATTCTGGGCATCGAGGGGAAGGCCAAGGCCCGGACTAGCTTGTAGTAAGGCAGCATCTTACCTATGAAGAGCAGACTGCGATGACGCACTCTAACTCATACCTCTGGCTCATTCACGGTGTCTGCGTAGCCCCGCGATGAGTCTTCTAGCGTTCTCGATCGAAGACTTTTCGATCATATTTCCAGTGACTATCACATCAGCGCCGGCCTTAGAGATCTCTATGGCTTGTTGAGGAGTCCTTATGCCGCCGCCTACTATCAGTCTTGCTCCGACAGTATCCCTCACATATCTGATCATTTCAGGTGAGACTGGCCTCTCTGACCCGGATCCAGCTTCGAGGTAGACGAAGCGCATGCCCAGATACTCGGACGCTAAAGCGTACATTGCTGCCAGTTCAGGCTTGTCTTGGGGGATCGGTGCGGCTTGACCCACAAATCCAACTGTTCCAGGGCTTGAGCCGACTACTATGTATCCCATCGGCAGAGTCTCGAGACCGTAGCGCCTAACCAGGGGAGCGCCCAGAGCTTGGACCCCTGTTATGAAGTATGGATTCGAGGAATTCATTAAGGTGGAGAAGAAGATCGCGTCAGCATGCTTGCTGATCCCCGCGACGCCGTTTGGAAACAGAATGGTGGGAATATCGGTGTTATTCTTTATCTCCTTCACAACCTCGTCGAGATCGAGTTGTGAGACTACGGTGCTCCCACCGATCATGATCGCTGACGAACCGATGTCGGACAGGTTTCGCGCAAGAACACCCGCAGCATCAGGCTTTACGTTCTGCGGATCAATTAGTGAGAGATGAATGGTCCCCTCACGCTCAACAGCATCATTGAGGTACTTCTCAACTCTTCCTCTCATAGCCATGCCTCATCACTCCGCTGAACTACTGAATTCCTGGCGGCTTGCCGATACGTCATCCTCCTCGGTTACGCTCGGTCTATCTGTTTATGTACCAATACCATGTAGGTTATGATTCTTATGGCGCCTCTGAGGATTATGTCTTGGATGATGTTGCGTAGGCTTCACAGGCCCCTCATCCTTCAAGTCGGTACGGAGGGTTGCATAAATGCTTTGAGAAGGTCACCGAGGGGTTTTGCTTCACGGCGAGCGTCAAGACTCCTCGCCATTCTGAGGATGGTGAGGCCTATAAACTGTCTGATGATCGGATTTGCAGTTGTCGTCGCGGAGTTCATTGCGGTTGGTGGACCGCCCCAGCTTCATGAGGCCGCCTTAGGTTCCTTGAGCGCTGTACTCTTGATGGCTGGGACGATGGCGATCAACGACTACTTTGATCTTGAGGCCGACAGGATAAATAGGCCATACAGGCCATTGCCGTCAGGCCTCATTACGCCACGTCAAGCCGTCAGTGTCGGACTAGCGACTCTGGCTGTAGGGCTGTCAGCCGCGGCCTCACTCAACATGGACGCTTTGGCAACGGCTACTGCAGCACTCTTCTTAACAGTCTACTACAACATGAAGGGCAAAAGAACCGGGTTCTTCGGTAATATCCTGGTGAGTATATGCATTGGTCTTCCTTTTGTCTTTGGTGGAGCTGTCGTCGGAAGGGTGACCTTGAAGCTGCTTTTCTTCTCAATAATAGCTTTCACAGCCAATCTCGGGAGAGAAGTTACTAAAGGCATTGTTGATGTCGAGGGTGATCTCTTGATGAAGGTCAAGACTGTTGCCGTAGTCCACGGCTCAGAGGCGGCTTCTAGGTTTGCAGCCCTACTGTACTTCGCCGTGATAGGCCTAAGCCTCGGTCCGCCGGCGCTGAAGATTGTGACACCACTCTACCTGCCGTTTGTCCTTGTCTCGGATGCAGGGTTCCTCGTCTCAAGCGTCTCCCTGTTAAGGAATTGTGCCAGAGAAAATGCGGAGTGGGTGAAGGGAATGGTCATGTTCTGGATGTTTATTGGACTCCTGGCGTTCATCGCCGGCAGCTTCAGCCCCTAGTCCTGCCTGAACTATGTTCTTTTCCAGAGAGTTCCTCGACAAGTTCCTTGGCCCTGTCCATTCTGACCCTTCCTTCCTTGACCATGATCTCAGCAACCCTATCAGCCAGTTCGGCTGAAGCCCCAGCCATTGATGCGATGTTCCTAGCATGGAGTTTCATGTGGCCTCTCTGTATACCCTCTGTTGCCAAGGCTCTCAGGGCTGCCAGATTCTGAGCCAGACCGACTGATGCGATGACCTCAGCTAGTTCTGCGGCAGATTTGACTCCGAGGATCTTCGTCGCGATCCTTGCGACTGGATGGACGGCTGTGGCGCCGCCTATGAGCCCGACAGCCAGGGGGAGCTCGATCGTGCCTACAAGGTCTCCGTCACGGTTCTTCTCCCATGTCGTAAGTGGCCTGTAGCCGCCGTGTAGTGCAGCGTAGCTGTGTGCTCCAGCCTCGACGGCCCTCGTGTCGTTCCCAGTCGCCAAGACCACAGCTGATATGCCGTTCATAATTCCCTTGTTATGTGTTGTGCAGCGGTACTGGTCTGCTAGAGCGAATGCGTAGGCAGATACTATCCCGTCGACGACCGGTTCCCCTCCCAGAGCGGACTTTGCAAAGGTCGCCTTAGCCCGCACAAGCCTCTCCGTTGCCAAGTTTGAGATTATTCTGAGGGAAACCCTCCCTCCAGAGACTTCCTCCAGAAGCGGGGCTACAGCCTCCGCCATCGTATTCACGGCGTTAGCTCCCATAGCGTCCCTGCAGTCCACAAGTAGCTCAGCAATGACCATTCTCCCAGCGATCGTTTCAAGAACCTTACATCGAAGATCTTTTGCCCCCCCTCCCTTTGAGACTAGCACAGGATCCTGCTCATTCGCCTTAGCAAGAACCCTCTCCTTGGAGGATAGTATCGACATCCTCGCGCCATGTGGGTCAGGTACTTCTAGGAGTTGCACTTGGCCAATCATTACTGGCTGCGTGCTTTTGGCTGTGAAGCCTCCTCTCAGCCTCGCCATTTTCGCAGCGTTGCTCGCCGCCGCTACAACAGACGGCTCTTCTATCGCCATCGGGATCAGGTAGTCTCTGCCATTTATGAGGAAGTTGGTAGCGATCCCGAGGGTGACAGGCATAACCCCGACGACATTCTCTATCATTCTGTCGGCGAGTTTGATGTCCAGTGAGCCTGTCATCTGAAGAGTTGAAGCCTCCTCGTCTGTGAGAGACGCATATTCTTTAAGGACCCTCAACCTCTCGGTTGGTGAAAGCTTATAGTAGCCTGGAAGTTCCGACGTTCTTGACAATCCGGTATTCCCTGAGACAGCTAAGATGAAGGCATCTTCGATAAAAGTGATGGGGTGCTCGCCAGGTCAAGCGGGCCTCGACGAGGAAGATCTTCTGCGCGCATAACTGGACGTGTCGTAGCCTCTCTCATTCAGCCATTCAGATATTCGACCCGTTATCACAACCGGTGCCTTGCTCAATTCATCAACATTCCTTGCCCCAACAAGAAACATTGATGTCCGCAGCTCCTCGATGAAGGTCTGCACCGCCTGGTTGAGGAATCTCCGCCCGCGTTTCGCTGACTTTAGGAAGGGCAGGGCTGCTCCTCCGGCATCGGCGCCTAGGGCTATTGACTTTGCAATGTCAACTCCGCTTCTCACTCCTCCTGATGAGATAACAGTCAGCTTTGTCGATCTCGACGTCTCCACTATGCTTGCGCATGTCGGTATGCCCCAATCCCGAAAAGTCTTTCCTAGAGACTGGTGGAGTCTGCTACGCGCCCTCACTGCTCTACAATATTCAACCGCAGCCCAGCTTGTTCCACCTGCCCCTGCTACATCAACACCCTTCGCGCCAGCCTTCTCGATTTGTATGCTCACCTCCCCAGAGATTCCTGAACCTGTCTCCTTGACTATCACCGGGACCTCTAGGGCGGATGCGACTTCCTCTATCTTCGACAGGACCCTCTCAAAGCTCGGTTCTCCCTCAGGCTGGACCGACTCTTGGAGGGGGTTAGTATGTATCATGAGGGCGTCGGCCTTGACCATCTCGACACATGCTCTAGCCTCTTCAACCCCATAGCCGGCTGCGAACTGTGGACAGCCGAGATTCGCGAAGACCATGGCGTCAGGCGCGCTGTCTCTGACCACGGTGTAGGTCTTGACTAGGTCAGGGTTCTCTAGGGCTGCTCTCTGACTGCCAACGCCTATCGCCAGCCCGTACTCTTGAGCGCACTCCGCGAGTAGCTTGTTTATTTTTAGTGACTCAGAAACCCCCCCTGTCATAGATTCCAGAATCAACGGGGCCTTCAGCTTGTGGCCGAAGATTCGGACTGAGGTGTCAACATCGGCTTTAGAGATCTCTGGGAGTGCGTTATGGACGAGGAAGACATCCTCAAACCCGGGGCTGACGTTCGACTCTACAAACTCCCTGAGTGATATCTCCAAGTGGCCGCTCTTCCTATTCTCTATCCCCCTTAACATTGCCTCACCTGCCACACGACGGAATCTCTGGATCCATTCGGCCTACGTGATGCTGCGATCTCCATCGGTGAGTGTACACCATAAAATCTAGCCAATTCTCACTCCCGCCTTGTCCACAGTCACTGAATAGGAGCGGCCTCCAGCCGCCTCTACAGCCTTGGATACTTGGTCAGCTTCCTCAGGTCGGCAAAGCGCTATCATGCAGCCGCCGCCACCCGCCCCAGTCAGTTTTGCACCTAAGGCACCAGCATCCCTAGCCGCCTCGACGAGACTGTCGAGTTGAGACGTTGAGACTCCAGCCTGCCTCAGTAGCTCATGGTTCTCATCCATAAGCCGACCGAGCTGCTGAAAATCCCTCTTCACATAGGCCTCGACGGCCTGCAACGTGATCTGGCCTGCAGCTTCACTTATCCTCATGAGATCTGTATCACCCATCTGTATTCGGTGGCCCACTCTAGAGACGAGGTCACCAGTAGATCTCGTCGCACCTGTGTTTCCGATTATGATCCTAACATCGTCAGTTGGTTGGAGATGGGATGGCTGCTTCCCGAGCTTGAACAGGACTACCCCACCATACGTTGTGACGTGAGCATCTATCCCAGAAGGCTTCTTGTGGATGGACTGCTCCTGGATTGAGGCAAGCTCGCGTATCTGTTCCCTCGTCAGCTTCAGGCCTAGAAGCTCCGCTACGGCCGCCGCCGTCGAGACCGCTGTAGATGCTGATGAGCCGAGGCCCACCCCAACAGGGATCTCTGATTCTATCCGAAGTCGAAGTCCCAGCCTCCTCTCTCCCGCCCTATCCAGCACCTCCTCTACGACGAGCATCAACGGCTCAAGCATCCTTCGTTCATCGACTTCGAAGGATCCCATCTGCCCAGCCTCAAATCGGGCAGAGATCCCTAGTTCCGAGGAGGATATCTCGACTATGCCCGGCGATCCTGTCTCCACGGAGACTTTTGAGTAGAGGTTGACTGCGGCTGCGAGGGCTGGTTGCCCGTGGACTACGAAGTGTTCACCTGTGATGATGACCTTAGCAGGAGCATGAGCAATCGACATCTAGTGTCCGCCTGGGAGGATTAGATCTCGAATAGCATGGCTGCGTAGCCGACTACAGATGTGTAGTCTCCAGATATCTCCCCGCTGGTTCTGTAGGATAGGAGCCTCGCCGACTTCGCCCCACGCCTCTTGGAGTAGGCTATCGCTGAGACTATGGGCCCGACCCCACAGATCGAGATTGACTCAGAAGCCACAACCTCATCTAACATAGACTCATCCATTCCCTCTATAGCCTTTATAGCCTTCATGTCCTTCCTGCCTGCGAGTTCATGTGGCTCATAGTGCGTCATATCGGATGATGCTATGACGAGGCTCCCAGGCTCACTCGCAACCTGCGCTATCGCTTCACCAACCTCTCTCCCCGTCTGCAGATCCTGGATCATCATGCAGATCGGGACGAAGGTGAAGGCGTCTCCGTACAGGTACTGGAGGAACGGGAGTTGAACCTCGATCGAGTGTTCGTAGAGGTGGGCTTTCTCGTCGAGGTCGATGATCGGGGCGCCGTCAAGGATCGAATGCGCTAGCAGTGAATCTATCTTCACCTCGCCCAGCGGGGTGCTCCAGCTCCCCTCATTCATCATTGAGACTCCGCTCCCCATCCCTGTATGGTTCGGCCCGATGATCACTACAGTTTTCGGCCTGCCTTTCCTAGCCAACTCATAGTATGCAGTCGCTGCCACAGGACCGGAGTACATGTAGCCTGCATGTGGACAGATCAGTGCCGCGACGCCCGAGAGGACACCCTCCCTTACCTCAGGGAGTCTGCCAGGCCCGAGTCTATGCTTGAAGCATCCCTCTATCTCTCTCTTCAGGGATGTTTCATGTCCTGAATAGAAGGCGCCAGCCTGAGCTGGCTTACGTATCCTCAATCCTCAGCGCCGTACTTCGGAGTTATGGCGGTGAGCTTGGTCTCGAAATCATCGACCGTCAGAGGGATCCCTCCGTCAGGAGGTATCTCCCCCCTCTCCCGTAGCACCTGCCTGGCGAGCAGCCAGAAGACCATGGCCAGAGCCTTTCTCCCCTTATTGTTCACGGGGATCGCTAGATCGACCCCGCTCAGGACATTGTCTGTATCGGCGAGTGCAATGACCGGTACACCTGCTATAGAGGCCTCCTTTATCGCTTGGAAGTCAGCCCTTGGGTCTGTGACTATCACCAGTTGAGGTTCAGTATGTCTCGGTTGGAGCGGGTTCGAGATCAGTCCTGGCATGAATCGCCCTACGATCGGTACTGCCCTAGTCAACTCGCAGAACTTCTCCACAGGAGTTCTGCCGTATAGTCTCTGGGAGACTACTATCACTCTTGAAGGCTCGAACCGACTGATGAACTTTGCAGCCAACCTTATCCTCTCATCAGTCTTGCCTATGTTCAGTATATACAGGCCGTCAGGTCTCACGCGGTAGATGTGCTTCTCCATGTCACCTGTCTTGACTCTTGTCCCTATGTGTAGGCCGGCTGCCAGAAGCTCCTCAAGGGGTTGAAGGAGATTCTCTGCCTTCGGGACGTCTTCCCTCTCAGTAGCGCTCATCTTGACACCTATATCCTGATCTCTGCCATCTTGGCCTCTTCACCAAGAGACTCCTCTATCCTTATTAACTCATTTATCTTGGCGATTCTCTCACCCCCAACTACGCCGAGCTTTATCAATGGGGCTTGGACTGCAACAGCCAAATGAGAGATCTCATGCCCACAGGTCTCACCTGACCTATGGGAGACGACTGGGACGTAGCCTGCGTCCTTGGCGAGGTTTGTGGCTGCGATAGCGTCGGTGAGAGTGCCGACCTGATTCGGTTTGATTATGACTGCGTTAGCAGCCCCTACCTTTATTCCTCTCTCTAGGCGCTTGACGCTGGTTGTGAAGAGGTCGTCCCCACAGATGAGCGTGTTACGAGCCTTCTTCGTCAGCTCAGTGAACGAGTCGAATGACTCCTCATGGAAAGGATCCTCGACGTACGCTAACCTGTATCTTCTGATGAGCTCAAGCACGAATTCGAGCTGTTCACCACCATCCAGTCTTCTACCGTCTCTCGGATAGTGGTAGGATTCGCTCTTCTCTTGCCAGAGTGTTGAGGCCGCGATGTCTACGCCTGCTCTGAGCTTGACGCCGGTCTGGTCCTCGATCTCGCTGCATGCTTTACAGAGTACCTCCAACCCATCTTCACTGCTGAGTGGTGCAATCCATGCACCTTCGTCACCTCTCCCAGCTATCTTGATTCCTTTTTTCTCGATTAGGCGAGCGACCTCCTTGTGCACCTTGATGTTTGCTGCAGCCGCCTCTGCAAAACTTCTTGAGCTTGTGGGTAATGAGAGGAACTCCTGTATGTCTGTTCTCTCCCCCCTTGCATGGAGGCCTCCCCCTATCACGTTTCCGAGAGGGTAGGGGAGTCTGAAGTCTCCATGATCTGATAGGTATCGGAACAAGGGGATCGATCTCGAGGAGGCTCCGGCATTGGCTGATGCAACAGAGATCGCGTAGGCTGTGTTCCCACCTATTACGCTCAGATCCTTTGTGGGATCGAGCTCATGGATGGTCGAGTCTATTCTCTTATGGTTCTCGACCTCCATCCCGACGAGTCGGCTGGGGGCGATGT
>JAWCLX010000009.1:11541-16052 GCA_038850385.1 Bathyarchaeia archaeon
GAGGTGCTGAATAGTCCTCACCGCCTCGTCAACCCCTCCATCGGGGTAGGATCTGACCTCCCACCTCCCTCTGCTGGCTGCTGACGGCGCTGAGGATCTCCCTTGAACTCCCCCAGCTATGATATCCACCTCTATCGCCTCGTCGCCTCTGCTGTCGAAGACCTTTCTGAATTTCACTTCTACTATCCTAGGCTGGAGGTTCATGCTGAATCCTCAGATAGCTTGGGATCTCTTGGAAGTCGCCTCGGGATACTTCAGAATCTCATCGATGATGTCAACATGTGAGATAAACATTCTTCTGCAGCAGTATCTGGAGACGCCGAGTTCGTCGAGGACTTTCCTCGGCTCCTCCCCGTCCTTGACCCTGCTTGAGAACTCCTCCCACTTGTCTGCCAGAACCTTGCCGCATGTGAAGCATCTGATAGGCATTATCATTATGGTTCCCCATTCCTGTCTTGATTAACACCGGTTCCAGCTAGGCCTATCTGTAGGATTTCTGCTTCCTCCTCCTCGCCCCAGGCCCGCCGAACTTCTTGGATTCTGACCTTCTTGGATCTCCGGCCAGCATGGTCCGGTCGTGACTCTTTAAGAGACGTCTTATCTGAGCGCTCTTTGTCCATCTGATGATCGCTCTGGCGATCGCTGTCCTCGCGGCCTCAGCCTGCCCCATCACGCCTCCTCCCTGAGCTCTCACATGGATATCTAAGCCTCTAGCCTTGTCACCTGCGATCGCCAACGGCTCCATAATCTTGATCCGCGCGATCTCAGGTGTGACCAGGTTTAGGGGGTAGTTGTTGAATGTGACTCGGCCGGTTCCACTTCTCACAACTGCCTTGGCTATTGCCGTCTTCCTCTTTCCGCTTACAACCAGAACTTTTCTCTTCTCGCTCACTCTACAGCCCCCCTATCTCCCTCGAATACTCCTCTACCAGGATGTACGGACACCTTAGTTTTGACGCGTCCGCTCCTGGAATCTTCTGAGGAGGAATCTTCTCGTAGCCACTCGGAATACCCGCGTATATTCTCACTCTCTTGTACGCCCTCTTCCCCAAGGGTTTCTTGAAAGGGAGCATGCCTCTAAGTGCTCTTCTGGCATAAGTCTCGGCCCTACGCGGATGTCTCGGGCCCTTCTCTTGTGATGCTAGGGTTCGAGTCCTAAGCTTGGTCTTCGCCCTCTGGACTATGCTCTGCTTCCTGCCTGAGATAACAGCCTTCGAGACGTTTAGCAAGACCACATCCTGCCCCTCCAGAGCCCTCTTCGCTGCGTAACTCAGCACTCTTCCCAGCACAAGGTTCGCGGCGTCTATTACTACAGGTCTTCCAGACATAGGCTAGCCTACCTCATGATCTTGACCCCGGTCCCCTTAGGGTTCTCCTCTAGCAGTTGACTGAGCGTGATGCATGCTCCGCCAGCGAGTCCAACCTTCTCTCTGACACTTGCTGTGAAAGCCAGTGCAGCTATGGTCACTTTATGGTCGAGTCTGCCTGTCCCCAATACCTTCCCTGGCACAGCAACAGTCTCCCCATCTTCTGTCAGTCTTGAGATCCTGCTTAGGTTGATCTGGGCCATGTTCCTTCTAGACTTACTTAGACAGCGCGATATCTCACGCCAGACTGGTGCTCTGTTCTTCGCAGAGGCCTTACGCAAGGATCTGACGAGGTCTAGCAGTCGCGGGTTCGTCTTACTCGTTTTCGTGTTCTTCACCTCATTTCCTTGACGAGCGCAGCCAGCTTCAATGCTTTCTCGCCGATCTGCTTTGTTGCTTGCTCCACTATCTTGATGGGGGGCAGAGCACCCGTAGACTCGATGTAGAATATGAAGTCCTCCTCACTCCATCCTAGATCTATCGGGCACGTCTTCTTCGGGCAGTGTCTGATACATTCTGAGCATAGGGTGCACTCCAACAAGTCCTTCACCGCAAGCTTTCCGTTCTTCATCTCGAGTACGCGCTTCGGGCAGTATTTGACGCAGTCACCACAACCGTCACATCTACCCCAGTTTATTGAGATTCTCGGGAGAAACTTGTAGGTGCATGCGGAGACAGGTTGCCACTTAGCATGTTCGCGGCCTCGTCCAAGCCTTGCATAAGCCTCCAGTCTCAACTTCTGTGTCGGCGCAAGCTTGACTATGGGTATTCTGTCATTCACCGGCCTTATGGACGGGTTCTCAGGCTTTAGGTCGCCGGAGTAGACAGTGGTATTTCTGTCAACAGCCTCGACCTCCAGCGTGAATGAGGCTCTGCATCTGTTACATCCAAGTTCACTCCTGCAGTCACACTCCTCTGGAGGGACGTAAGCCTCAAGGTCGGTTGTCAAAGGAACCAGGCCGAGTCTATGTGCTAGGAACTCATCAAAGACTACTGAGGTGTTCTCTATGATTATTACGTCATCTATGGCCATTGTAGGGACCTCGGCAATCATTGTCCTTCGCAGTGCGTTCGCGAAGGCTGGAGTAGCCTTCTCCAACATAAACCTCAGGGCGCCGTCCTCTTTTTTGATTATTGAGAGCTCCAAGAACGATTCTGCTCCTGTCCGCTATGCTGGGTGGGATTCTGAGTCCATCATTGTATCAACGCCGACGGCATGAATGAAGCGTAACCGGATCCTCAATAGATTCGGAGTAGCGTATAGGTGTAAGCCTTCTTTATATGTTTATTTGGATAGCAGGTAAGGGATCTGTCTTCCCCTGATGAATGCCGGAGGATCTGTGAATCCCTGAGTCTGCATGTGATCCTTGACGATTCGAGGCTTCAGTCGACGCAAGGCCGCAACTCTGGCTTTCCAGATATTCTTTTATCTTCTTCGTCAGTCTAGGATCGGTTGGGGTCAAGGAATGGGTGAGGGAAGTCCATTATGCAGAAGCTCTTTGAAGCTGACCCTTGAAGGAGCCAGAATGATGCTCGCTGCCGCTGAGCAGAAAGCTATCGAGATCGGGGTGCCAATGGACATAGCTATAGTAGATGAAGGGGGGAACCTCCTTCTTTTTGAGAGGATGGACGGAGCCAAGATAACTGGTATCGATATCGCGATAAACAAGGCCTTCACTGCCGCGTGCAGTAGAAGGGGGACGCATGAGTATGCTGAGGTGGCGTCGCCAGGGAAGCCAGCCTTCGGAATACACGTCAGCAATCAAGGCAGGTTCATGATCTTTGGGGGCGGCCTTCCAGTGGTGGTCAACGGCGAGGTTGTTGGAGGGATCGGCTGCAGCTCAGGTACTGCTGAGCAAGACCGTCAGGTTGCTCAAGCAGGAGTAGACGCTCTCCGACCGAAATAATGGCTCAGGATAGTGGAATGCGCTCTGGGCGGCCCTTCCAGAGAATTGTTTCATGACTACATAGGCTCTAATCCTCTTGAAGCCAGATCCATAGGTGCAAGTGGCTTGAGAGGTCTTGCGGCTCGTGCCTCCACCGTTGTTACTGCAAGAAGGTAGACTACAATCCAGAGGGTGAAAAGAACCTCTCCGATCGACTCATGGAACATGCGCAGGTTAACATCGATGAACGCACCATAGTAGATGATGAGAAAGATCCTCACTATGTTCACGAAGAAGGTCCCTGCAGCTCCAACCGCAGCGTAGGCCAGCTTCCTCCTGGCAGATGTTTGAAGCTTCACCATCAATACTAGGATCACCAGGAAGTATATGGTCATGCTCAGTATTCCCGCACATTGCCAGTACATGTTTATGAAAAGGAACCCTTTCTGTCCCCAGACCGCGATGCTCTCATAGCCGATCAAGTCTACCTTGACACCGGCAGTTGTGAGCATGAAGACGACGACGGCTAGGATCGGCTGCATCAGCATCTGGAGTGGCTGCATGGATCCGTAGGGGAATGTTGCGTCGAGCAGAAGTATGAAGGCCATGCCGAAAAGAAAAACTATCGGCGTTGGGAAGTTCCTGATCCTGCTGATGCCTAGTGAGAGGGCGATAATTACTACTATGTAGATGGCGTAGAGGATATAGTCGAGCATCCTCGTCCAACTCAAGATCTGTGGAGTGCTGACGTAGCCGAACTGAGCTCCCGCTTGGGCGACGAGGCTACTGTGACCAAGCGCATAAACCACCACAAAGTATGCCGAGATGATGGTCACTGAAGCAGCCGTTCCGATCAACCTCTTCCCAGTCATATTCAGCGGGGCCAGTCTCCTTACGTCATACCATTCTAGGGTCAAGAAGATGAACGCGAAGAGGAAGCCTGCTCCAGCTCCCTCGTTCCAGCCTAGTATGAAGTGGTCCGGGTCTATCAGGAGTAGAGTAATCAGCGGGATCAGAAATGGGGTTAGAAAGAGGTCGGTAGATCTCAGTCCCTCCTTCAGCAAGACCTTCAGGCGCATACTGAGCAACCATGATACATTAACTTGTGTGAGGCCAGCCTCTCAACGGTCCCACATGCTCCACAGCCAGACCTCTTCCGCACCGGGCAAGTCTCAACCTGATCTCTAGTTCCCAGAAAGGACCTAGACTGCAGCATATAAGTATTCGCGAAGGCTGCCCCTCATCCAGAGGGGGCGAC
>JAWCLX010000009.1:16062-19138 GCA_038850385.1 Bathyarchaeia archaeon
TGCAAAACGAAACTACCGGATCAGAGACACCGGAGATGTCTCAGAATCCTCTGAAAGATATCGTTGGATCCTCAGGCAGGGAACTGTCTGGCAGAAGGATAACCCTATGCATCACCGGAAGTGTCGCTGCAGTGCAGTCCCCAGAGATCGCCCGCGAACTGATGAGGAGGGGAGCAGACGTGTATCCAGTTCTTTCAGAATCGGCATCAGAAATCATAAGCCCCAAGCTTATGGAGTGGGCTACGGGAAACAGAGCCGTGGCAGAGCTTACTGGACAGGCTGAGCATATTCAGCTTGCAGGTGAATGGTCTGGAAGGTCGGATCTCGTCCTAGTAGCGCCGGCGACAGCCAATACAATAGGAAAGATCGCTTCTGGGATCGACGACACCACTGTGACCACCGTAGCCACTACGGCACTAGGATCAGGGATACCGATCGTAGTTGCTCCTGCAATGCATTATTCAATGTATAGACACCCAGTAGTCCTTGAAAACATCAGCAAGTTAAGGTCTCTAGGAATAGAGGTCCTAGACCCGCAGATCGTTGAGGGCAAGGCCAAGATAGCCCAGACATCAGAAATTGTCGAGGCCGTGGTGAAGAAGCTCCACAGAAAAGACCTGGAAGGCACTAGTTTCCTAGTCACCGCCGGCCCAACTCTGGAGTACATAGACCCCATCCGAGTAATCACGAACAGAAGCTCAGGAAAGATGGGAATCGCGATCGCGAGAGAGGCTGCTAGACGAGGCGCGGAGACGACCATCATTCTGGGCCCTACTGAGGTGGAGCCGCCTCCTAGCTCAAGGGTCGTCAGGGTCGAGACTTCAGAACAGATGCTTGAAGCTGTGAGAAAAGAGCTCGAGGCTCAACGGTATGACGTGTTTGTGGCCAGCGCCGCCGTAGCAGACTACAGGCCCATATCCTCTTACAAGACAAAGATTCGAACCGCAGAGGCGCCGACTGTCGAGATCAAGCTACAAGCGACACCGAAGATTATCGATCTGGTGAAGAAGATCAGTCCAGAGACGCGCCTAGTCGCATTCAAGGCTGACTACGGACTATCTAATGAAGAGTTAGTCCAGAGATCTCGTCAGATCCTCGATTCTTCAAGGGCAGACCTTGTCGTCGCAAACCATGTCGGGGTCGAGGGGGTCGGCTTCGGCTCTGAGGAGAATGAGGTCTTCGTGATAGATCACAAAGGCAGCGTCACCCACATAGAAAAGGCGCACAAAGAAGCTGTGGCCAGCCATCTTATTGACTACATCGTCGACCACCTCAGACTCAAAGGGCTGTGAACCAGCTGAAAGTGGCAGCAGTACAGATAGGACCTGGGCAGTCAGGGGAAGACCAGCTTGAGGATGCTGTCAAAGGGCTAGTCGAGAGGGCGGCTGCGGCGGGAGCAGACTTCCTCTGCTTCCCAGAACACTGGCCTAGGGAAGAGACTGAGAACTCAGTCCCAAAGATAATCGAATTGATGAGAGAACTCGCCCGCAGATACGGGGTGACCATAATCCCCGGCGGCTTCTTCGAGGAACTCCAAAATGGAACCTACGTAACCGCGCCGGTTGTAGACCCTCAAGGCCGCATCTTGGGCAGACAGAAGAAGATACACCTATTCGGCTTCGAGAAATCCAAGGCCAAACCCGGGTTCGACATTGAAGTATTCAGTGTACAGCACGTGAATTTCGGGGTCATGATCTGCTATGACGCAGCCTTCCCAGAGGTTGCTAGAGTTCTCGCACTCAAAGGCGCTGAAATAGTCTTTGTTCCATCAAGAATCTCGGCAGCGGGAATTCAGCCTTGGCACCTCTATCTCTCGGCCCGATGCCTCGAGAACAGATTGCCCATGGCCGCGCCGAACGTCGTGCAGCCCCCCAGATATGTAGGCTACAGCATCATCCTGGATCTGAAGATCGAACCTGAATCCTCAGTCATATATCCAGACTCACTTGTCGGAGGCGAGTCTCCAGACGTCTTCGTTTCAGATGTCGACCTCCAATCTGCAAGAAAGCTCAGAATATCGAGACTGAGAGAGAGAAGACCTGAGACCTACAGGCTAATCGCAGAGCCCTCGGGTCTCGGAGAGCTTACGAGAGAGTGAAATCAATCCTCAGACCGGAAGTGAGAGTTAGACTTCCTCGAAAGTCCTCCGGGGCCTGAGAACCGTACACTTCATTCAGGCAAGACTGACTCTCATAAGGCTCTCGAGAGACACCACATCCATCAGAAGCATTCATCTGAGGCGGCTGTTCCTTTACCTAGATCTGGGGCACGAACTCTAGCGAATTGTACTTTGAACTTTCACCTCTCGGAATCAAACACGGAACTATTCTTCGTCGACTCCGTCTGCTTCTCCTACTAACCTGGTTATACTCGGGGCCTACATGGGGCATCTCATGATTACATTCTTTCGACCGAAGGCAAGTATCATGGCCACAAGCAAGAAATAGTTGTCCACAGAATCCTGTTCGCGGATTTTTCTCGAGAGCAACCCTTCACAGTGATGAATAGGAGAATATCCGTTAGTCTAAAAAACTCCGGATCTTTAAGCTCCAAGTGCGACCCGGCGGGTTGCAGTGGTTGAGGATGCTGTGCCGCATCGGTGGCTGAGACGCTCACTCAATGATCTGGATGCAAAAACCATATAAATTGTGTTGCATCGTATTCCACCGCGAGGGATACTTGATGGCTGAAGTTAAGGGCGTTGGAGACGGCGGTCTCAACTTGATGAAGGACAAGAAGATAGATAGGGACCAGTGGTTGAGGGATGTCTTTCCAGAGTGGGGCACCATACTGAACAAGGAGATTGAGTCGACGAAGCCTGAGCCTAACACCTTCATACTCTGGTGGCTGGGGGGGGCTTCATGGTGGTTCAAGAGTGCTGGCGGAGCGAATCTCTGCATCGATCAGTACAGCGGTTCAGGCGGCTGCCTAGACTACAACGAACTCTCCAAGTACTCTGGTGTGGTGAGGATGACTGGGGCACAGCAAATGTGCTGGATCAGGTGTGTCCCACATGTTCTGGATCCATGGGCGATCAAGGAGTGCGATGCATATCTCTCAACTCACATCCACACAG
>JAWCLX010000010.1:0-4010 GCA_038850385.1 Bathyarchaeia archaeon
CGGAACAGGCAGTTTGTATAGTCCCTAACTATGCGATAGTGAAATCTGAAAGGTGGCAACATAGAGTAGAATAAAGTTTTCTGTAAGAGCCTCTGTCATGCAGGGCCGCCGGCTAGGTTCTTAGTCGTTCAGATATCTCTGCCGGGATCTTCTCAGCCCTCATCGTCTCCCGGCTTAGGCAGACTGATGTGCTTGTACCTGTAACGAGCAGTTTCCTGTCGGGGAGCCGCCTGACCTCATAATCGAACCTCAGAGTCTTCTCTTTGACATCGATGATTCTTGTCCGAAGCTGAACAAGATCATCAAACCTTGCTGGTGCATGAAATCGCGCATAGATCTCGCCAACCACAAAAGATACTTTCTGCTGACGACCGTCGACAATGAGACGGCCATCACTTGTATACGTTATCTTCCTAGACCGGAGCAGTTCAATTCTTCCAGCGCTGAACCACTCGACTACTCTTGCGTTGAAGGCGAAGCCTGTGAAGTCTGTGTCTCCAGCTCTTACACGCATCTTGATCTTTTTGGTGATGGTCAACGCCATCAAGCCATCCCAGTCTTCTGGTCTCTTCGAAGGAGCCTCGTCAGACCCTCTCCAACCCCTCTAAGAGATGTTTCACTTATGGAGCGAGCCGAAGGGCGATTCAACAAGCCACACCGTGTAGAACATTATCAGAGTGAGGCCAAAAAACTTCACGTTGAGGAGGATTGGCGGCACGAAATGCTTGGAATCAAGTAGAACGTAGAATTAGTCTATGTGGATTGTCTGTCAAGGCATATAGGCAGCTTGGCTGCCTTGGCATGTTCTGCCAGCTGCATGTGGTCAAGACTAAGATTGAGCTTGAGAGGATGCTTGTGGGCTCGACGCTTGAGATCGTAGTAGGCTATCCCGTAGCGGAACAAGACCTTCAGAGCCCATCCGGAAGTACAGGCCAAGAGGTCCAAACGATCGACAAGAGAGACAAAGAGAACCATATCTTGATAAAGAAGACAAGGTGACTCGGGATACGGCATGCGCTAGTAACAGACGCATATCCCGCATCAAGAAGGTTACGGCATGATGCATGGCGGGTAGTTCACTGTATGAACTAGCAAGAAAGATTCAAGTAATAGTCGGCCAGAATCAACCGCAAACAGCAAGAGGCTCTCACGTAACTATCAACATTTCTGCGAGGTGGGGAATCCATGTATAGCGAGAAAGTCATTGAGCACTTCAGAAACCCGAGAAACGTGGGTGAGATCCCCGACGCGGATGGTGTAGGAACAGTCGGAAACCCGGTTTGCCTAGCGCCAGATACGCTGATCTGCACGAACGATGGGCCCATTCCAATAATGGACGTATCGGCTAATCAAAAAGTTCTAGGGCACGACGGGAAATACCACATCATAGAAAAGGCGATAGCACGCCCGTACAGAGGAAAGATGTACAGGATCGTGGCACATAATCTCGGCTCAACGGTGTTGACCCCTGATCATCACGTTTCGGCGCTAAAAGCTAGTCACGTCCCAAGAAAATATTGTTCACGCACGAAATGCATACGCGACTGGTACGCAGCCGATGAGCTGGAGAGAGGCGACATTTTGCTATATCCAGTACCGAATGAAACAGTAGACATGGAGAAGATACATTTCGATACTGAGAAATCTTGCTGTGAAACTGTGGGGGAGACATTCCCAGATGAAATCACCGTTGACAGCGAGTTCCTGAGACTGGTCGGCTACTACTTGTCAGAAGGTTACACGCGAACTCAATCTCCCAATGGAACGCTGGGTTTTGCATCTGGTTCAAAAATGGACCGTTACATCAAAGACATCATATGCTGCGTCAACCATATTTTCCATCTAGAACCTGCACTGACTAGGAAAAAGCATAATGCGGCAATAGTTGAATTCCACAGCGCCAGGCTGGCAAGATTCTTTGCAAGACATTTCGGCGAAGCTGATGACAAACATCTTCCAAGTTGGATGATGCTTCTTCCCCCGAAGAAACAAGAAGCCCTCCTATGTGGGCTCTGGAGGGGAGGCGGATACATCAAGAGCGAAGTGGCTAAGTTCGACACAGTATCAGAGCGATTAGCATTCCAAGTGAAGACTCTGCTTCTCAGGCAAGAAATAGTAATGAGCTTCCGTGAGGGGCCAGCGGAAGGCACACACAAGAAGCACTATTCCATCTACGTGAAAGACGACAGATCAGTTGAGAAGCTGGCTAGAATCGCCAAGCTTAGACTCAGAATTCCGAAGAAACGGAGAAACTACTATAGGACTTGGTTTGAGAACGGCTACTTCCACGTTCCTATCCGGCGAGTTGAACCACTAGCCTACGATGGTCCTGTCTGCAATCTGGAGGTTGAAGGCAGCCATTCATACGTCTCAAACTCAATGACGGTTCACAACTGCGGCGACTTGATGACCATCTACATCAAGGTCAAGGATGAAAGGATAGTTGATCTGAAGTTCAAGACCTTTGGATGCGGTGCTGCGATCGCCACGAGCAGCATGATCACGGAGCTTGCACGAGGCAAGACCTTGGATGAGGCGCTGAAGATCACTAGGGCGGATGTCGCCGAGAGTCTCGGCGGGCTTCCCCCAATCAAGATGCACTGCTCAAATCTCGCAGCTGATGCGTTACATGCAGCGATTGAGGACTATAGGAGGAGGAAGGGAAGCAGGGATGAGTCACGATAGAAGATGCAGTCTCTGCAATGTCCTGATCGAGGACGAGGTCTGCCAGTTCGCCGCTTACAAGAAGATCGTGAATGGAAAGGAGTATGTCTTCTGCTGTCAATCTTGCGCCTCCAAGTTCGAGGAGTAGCTTTGACTCATAGAGACTAGTTGAATCCTGTTCTGTCCTGGATGATTTGCTGAAGGACCCTGAGGTGGTTGAAGATGTATAGAGCGGTGATCTTCGATTTCGACGGCACGATCGTTGACAGCTACGAGGCCCATCTGGAGTCCTTCAGGAGGGCCCTGTCCAAGTTCGGACTGGCTGCAGATGACGAGCAGATATACCGCCGCTTCGGCAAGCCTGCAAGGGAGATCCTGCTGGAGATCCTGCCTCAGGAGACTCACACTCAAGTCGACGAACTCGTCAAGGAGAAGAGGCTCCAGTTTATCGAGACGTCGCATCGAGTAAGGGTCCTTGAAGGAGTTGAGGAGACCCTACAGTATTTGAGAAGGAATGGGGTCGCTGCAGTGCTGGCGACTTCTGCGGATAGACCGAGCGTCATGAGAGTACTCTCAAGGTTTGGGCTTGAGCGATACTTTGACCTGGTACTCTCGGCTGAGGATGTCGGCGCCGCCAAGCCGAACCCGGACATCTTCATCCGCGCAGTCGAGAAACTGGCTCTCAAGCCTCACGAGTGTCTTGTGGTCGGCGATTCCGTGTTTGATGTGATAGCCGCCAAGGAGGCCGGTATCGAGGCCGTCGCTGTAGCCAACAACAGATTCCAGATAGAGGAGATAAGATCTCTCGGCGTCCCGGTAATCTCAAGGATAAGCGAACTCAAGAGGTATCTTTGAGGCTTACATCTCCATCCAAGGCACCGCGGGATCTGTCTGCTGTCAACATCGCACCGCTCAGCCTTATCCTCTCCGGTGCGGTGTAAATGTTGAATCTTCCTCCTCGAGCGAAGCAGATGAGGGTCAAACCCGCCCTCTCAGCGAGTCTTATCCCTGAATCGACAGGACCTGAGATCGAGACAGAGATAGGGATGCGCATCCGAGCTGCTTTTGCAACTATATCAGCGGTCTGCCTTCCAGAGGTGACGAGCACCGACCTCTCGAAGTCTACATCCTTAAGGATAGAAACTCCAACAGCCTTGTCGACAGCGTTATGGCGGCCGACGTCCTCTGAAAAAGCGACCATCCTCATTTCCTGAAAGATGGCTGCCGAGTGTATGCCCCCTGTCGCCTTGAAGACTCTGGAGCTGCTGTTCAGTCCAGCCACCATCTGCTCGATATCCTCTGGACAGACCGAGTAACTGACTGAGAGCTCCTTCATATTCACTGGC
>JAWCLX010000010.1:4020-9537 GCA_038850385.1 Bathyarchaeia archaeon
AGTGATCGGCTGAGGAGCCGCAAGCAGTCGTGATGAAACGCCTGAGCCCCCTCTGTCCGAGACGAGGTCTTGCACCATCTTTGAGCCTTACGTGGATGTCTGTTCCTGCAACGAGAACCTCGCTGATCGCCGCCTTATCCTTGAGGATGCCTTCCGAGAAGAGATGTCCGACAGCCAGTTCATCCAGCATGTAAGGTGACGCAACTAGAGTGACTACAAGCCTCCCATTAATGTAGATTCTGACCGGGGACTCTACTGCAACCTCTTCCTCAACCTTTGAGGTCTTCCCCTCCCTTAGATCAACCTTGAGAACCTTTGCTCTTGCCGTCGCTGACAGACGTACACGCCCCGTTCCTAGATGACTGTGAGCCTGGCGGTGAGTGTGAGCCGAGCATTGACTAGTTGAATCTTAGGTGACTCTGCAGAAGTCCTTCTCATCCCGGAGGGCCACGCACAGCCTACAGAAGCTCGCGACCACATCAAGTCTGGTGAGCCTGTTCTCCGCAAGCTCCTTTGCGACCTGGCTTGCAACCTTCTTAACCTCCAAGGTCGACCGTAACTTGTCAGGGTCTCTGAATCCTCTCTTTGAGCCGAGGTACTGGCTTATCGCAGCCTGGGTTGTGCCGAGCCTCTTGGCTGCTTCGACCTGGGAGAACTTATGGCGCTCTATAAGCTCCTTTGCGACCAGCGACCTGAATGCTGGCAGAAGCTGCTGCACGATCTCTTCACATGGAGGCCGCAAATACTTCACGACTATAACGATGTTATTTCAGCCTAATAAGGCGTGTTGCAGCAGTAGGCTCCAGCCTGAAAGAATGCCCCTTTACCCTACTGTGTCATGGGTCTAGTCCCCTCATATGCTCTAGTGATCAAGAACCTGATCAGATCTGTGTAGTTCTCCACTTGGTAGTAGTCCTTAAGCGCATTAAGCCGCTCAGCTAATTTGCCCTCTATACTCATCCGTATCTCTATCTTCCTCTTCTCCAACCCCATTCACCTCTTTTCTCTTTCAGGTTTCTTTAGCCGTGTATTTAAAATACAAACGTCATTCATACACTTTATATACATGTAACGTGTATTAGTCTCGGGATCGCAGCATGCCCAAGAATGGGTTGAAATCAACTCCTGAAGATACAGATTTGCAGTCTATCATATTCCAGCAAGACCCAGCTCTGAGACACCAAACCGAGCAGACTCACTCACTGATGGCCAAGCCTAACAGGGCAAGCAAAGCGGCAGACACAGGGACAAGACTGAGAGTG
Organism: Bathyarchaeia archaeon; assembly: GCA_038850385.1. Lineage (GTDB taxonomy): Archaea > Thermoproteota > Bathyarchaeia > 40CM-2-53-6 > RBG-13-38-9 > JAGTQV01. The sequence goes on from JAWCLX010000010.1 coordinate 5,283, forward strand.
ACAGGGGGCCGGATAGCGGCAGGAGCGGACAAAGAATAGTGGTTGAACAGAGCAGTCGCCTTCAGTTGATCTCCAAGGTGTTCGGCCATGGGAAGACCCACATACCAGTAATCGTACGCAGAATGCTGCAGCTGAAGGATGGGGACATGGTCCTCTGGGAACCATTCGACGGAGAGATAAAGATCTACAAAGCCAGGATCCTGCGGCAAGATGTAGAGCAACAGGAAGCTTCACTGTTTAAACGTGATCTCGTTCATCACCCCGATCGTCGTGGGCCCACTGCGATAAGCCGCACACGCATATCCTAGTCACGGATTCCACAATGAAGAGTTGAGATACACCTCAGCGAAGAATGAAATAATAGCATGGTCAAGGCCGCTTCCGCAGCACTGAGCCTGATCTCCAGCCCTTTGACCCTATTGAGCGGTTGTGCCATGCATGGCCGCGCAGCTTCGATCAGCCAAAAACTCAGCTCCGATGAAGCTTGACAGCACCCTTTAGGAGCAGATCTCTCAGCCTCCTAAAGGCATATTACGTCGAACTGACGCATCGCAATCCGCAGACGGCGGCCCAAGAAAATGTCTGGCAAGATCAGTACGGCCGTGATACTTGCGGGAGGACCCGGGATTAGACTGAAGCCTCTAACAGACAGGACCCCTAAGGCGCTGGTCGAGATCGCCGAGAAACCGCTGATAGAGTGGGTGATTGAATGGTGCGTCAAGAACAATGTTAGCCGGATCGTTTTGGGGGTGGCTCATCTGAAAGAAAAGATAATCGAATACCTAGGGGATGGGTCGAGACTCGGCGTGAACATCACCTACAGTGTGCATACACTCGAGGGGGGCACTGGGGAAGGGTTCAGACTCGCCATCAGCAGGTACGTCGATGATGATTCCTTCTTCGCTTTGAACGGTGACCAGATCACAGACCTCAGTCTGAAGGACATGGCTGAATTCCACCTAAACCACGGCCTCACAGCCACCATCGCCATGACAAATCCACACTGCCCATACGGCCACATAAGAACCGACGAAGACAACATAGTCGAGTTCATGGAGAAACCGTTCTGTCCATACGCTAACTGTAGCACTGGAGTATACGCGTTCAAGAGGGAGATACTTGACCTCCTCCCTCAAAGAGGAGATGTTGAGAAGACTACCTTTCCGCTGCTTGCAGCCAAGAACAGACTGAAAGCCTACCCTTTCAAAGGGATCTTCATAACCGTGAATACTCCAAAAGACCTCGTTGAGGCTGAGGAGAGGCTGAGGGCGACCCGCTGGTGACGAACGTTCTCGTGACCGGCTGCACAGGCTTCATCGGATCTAACCTAACTAGGAGGCTTGCGCAGGACGGCTACAGTGTCTACGGGCTGGTCAGACATGCCTCAAGGAGAGACCTGAGGCCGCTTGAACAGGTCTTGGACAGGATACGCCTTGTTGAGGGAGACCTGACACAGTACCACTCAGTCTGCTCGGCGATCAACTCGTCCAAACCTCAGTTCATCCTCCACCTAGGCGCCTTGACTCCGGTCCGGCTTTCCTTCGAGGATCCGTTTCCATATCTTTCAACAAACATCAACGGGACAGTCAACCTTGTCCATGCCATCTCCGAGAGCTGCCCTAAGTCAAGGCTGATCTTCGCCTCAACAGCCGAGGTCTACGGTTGGCAGGATAGGAAGGAACCGTTCAAGGAGGAACTACCTCTGAACCCTGCCTCCCCCTACGCCGTAAGCAAGGAAGCAGCTGACAGATACGTCCAGATGGCAATGAAGGTCTACGGATTGAGAGCAACGATCCTGCGGCCTAACAACACTTACGGAAGAAAGAGTGAGAGAAACTTCCTAACAGAATACCTGATCTCCACGATGCTCCGTGGTCAGACCTGCTACGTCGGAGCCCCTAATTCAATTCGTGACTACATGTTCGTTGACGATCACGTCAACGCGTATCTTCTGTCCGCAAAGTCTGAGAAGGCAGAAGGACAGGTCTTCAACGTATCGCCCGGAAATCCCGTGACAAACCGCGAGCTGACAGAGATCGTATCCAGCCTTCTTGGTTTCGATGGGAAGATAGTGTATGGAAGCTACCCGCCAGGATATCCGCAGCGACCGTCCACATGGGATCCTGACTACCTTGTTCTTGACAGCTCCAGAATCAAGAGAGCCCTAGGCTGGCAACCGTCTGTCAATCTGAAGGATGGCTTACTAAGAACCATCGACAACTGGCGCGAGATCCCAGCTTGATCCGCAGATGACTTCACTGTTCAACCACCGCGAGCACACTCTAGCAGTTGTGTACCACTCCCTAAGAAATACAGGATCCAGTGGCCACGTTTCCGTCGCCTTGCTTAACAACTAATTCTCTGATCTGTCGATCAGGTCCATAGACGAATTCACTAACAGTGCTGCTTGAGAACATATTGATAGCCCACAGCATTCAGGGCTTCAGATTCATCGATCTCCCTGATTCATTAGCCTCTTTCTGGCAACGGAATGTGTACCGGACTTGTCTGAACGCTCCGATTTGAGCCCTGCTTCCGTTGAGGATGTTTATTCGTGAGCCAGCCAACTGGCCTCAGAAAGCCACAGTACATATTGGACCCTGCGCTACTACCTTCAGCCTAAGACTGGCAGACAGATCGAGACTCAATTGAGCACAATGAAATGGAGGATAGTTCGTCTTGAGAACTTACCACGCTACCTAGTACTTGCAGGACCAGTCGCAGTATCAGCAGTTGTAGTTGCTAAGAGAGAAAGAGACTGGCTTCTCTTTCCCCTCTCTTTTCGGGCAAATCTGGCTTGATGGAAAGACAATTTTCAAGAAAGCAGTATCGGGTTAGGAACGTTGAGCGGCGATTTGATGGATCGCGTCTGCCGTCTTCTGCTTCCAGCCACGCTTGTTGCGATTATGCTTCTTAATGTCGCTTCTCTCATGCCGCCATCAGCTTCAGCCACTAAAGGCTCCTACCCAGGGGCAAACGGCAGGATCGCCTTCAGTGAGAATGACGTGATCTTCATTATGAATGAGGATGGCGCGAACATATAGCAACTGACTGATGGAACCAGTTATGATATTGATCCATGCTGGTCTCCCGACGGCACGAAGGTCGCATTCGGACGATCCATAAAAGGCTTTGCAGATTCATCAATCTGGATTGTCAATATTGACGGTTCAGGTTTGAGGCAACTGACGTTAGGCGGTTACGAGACCGATCCTGCATGGTCGCCAGACGGGACAATGATCATGTTTGACAAGGATACATGGGGTGCTGACGATGGCATATACGTTATAGGTGCTGATGGTCCGACAGGCTCAGGTACCCTGCTTGTTGCGAATGGCCGCGGCCCTTCTTGGTCCCCTGACGGAAGCAAGATCGTATACCTTGATGTAAGTGATAACAAAATCTACCTAGCAGATGCCACAACAGGAGTGCAAATTGGTGGCGCACTCGCAGAAGGAAGGAATCCTTGTTGGTCTCCCGATGGCTCCAAGATAGTCTTCGTCAAGAACTATGAAATATGGGGGATGAATGCTGACGGCTCAAACCAGCAGAAACTGACCTCTCCAACAGGTGACTTGAAGGATGACGAACTAAACTGGTCCCCTGATGGAACAAAGATCGTCTTCGAAAGGATTCCCGATAGTATCTGGATCATGAACGCTGACGGCTCAGGCGCACATGACCTGACACCAAGCAAGCCGAATGTCAGAGACCCTGACTACCAGATGATCCAGTCCAGACCGGTCGGCGGTCTAGTCATTCCAGCAAACAAGCTGGAGATCCTAGCACCATACCTAGCGCTGGCAGGGCTGGTTGCAGCAGTGTCCGCTGTCGTAGCGGTCAGAAGAAGACGTGAAGCTTAAACCCCCAATTCTTCTTCTCTCATCTTTCTTTTCTCACCCATTATCTTCTTCCATCCACGAGAGATTGGAATCCTATTCCTTCTAGCTCTCAGACCGCTCAATCCCGGTGGACACCCAATACTGTTGAGAAGATGGGGGGAGAAGTACTCAACCTTTTTGAGTCGCCTACTCATTGACTAGACGCTATGCGTGTACAAGTTACACTCACGCCGCCAGAGTCGAAGCGGCTCATCGCCAAGGCAGTCGCCAAACTGGACGCTGTAGAGAAAGCGCGAAAGAAGGGCATCATTCTTGTCGGCGCAAGCACAACCTGCGCATTCGTACTCGAGGAGCTCACCAAGAGAAAGATCGCCAGAGGCTACGGATGCGGAATAACGATGCCGAGAGGAACC
>JAWCLX010000010.1:9547-14645 GCA_038850385.1 Bathyarchaeia archaeon
ATGGAGGAGATGCTTGAATCAATCCGCCAGCGAGGATACGCAAAGACATGGACACTTGAGAAAGGCAGGTTGCATGAAGACCTGCCTGTCGATGAGGTTCTCAAGAGGATGGGTGCCGGCGACGTCTTCATCAAGGGGGCCAATGCGATAGATCCTTACGGCAACGCAGGAATATTTCTAGGCAGCTCCATAGGTGGAACAGTAGGCCGAGTCATAGGATCCGCCATGGCCAAGGGGATCACAATAGTCATCCCTGTTGGTCTGGAGAAGATGATTCCAACACCGATCTTCAAGGCAGCCATGGAGGCTGGATCACAACGGATGGACTACTCCATGGGTATGCCAGTTGGGCTGCTTCCGCTGAGCGGAAAAGTCGTTGATGAGGTTAAGGCCATCCGGACACTGACCGGTGCAGAAGCCATCCCTATTGGTGCAGGTGGAGTTTCTGGAGCAGAAGGCGCCGTCACCCTAGTGATTAAAGGCCCAGACAGCCAAGTCAAGAAGGCTCTACAGATAGCTAACTCAGTGAAAGGTACTCAGGAGCCAGCGACGCAGCCGCCTGAGTGCCGGGACTGCAGATACCCCAGATGCTCTCTCTGGAAACGGCAGAACAACGATTCTTCTACATAATAGAATAGGGAAAAAGTCTCAAGTAATACTCCGTGATTTTCACTAATGCGGCGGATGTAATGGCCAGAATGGTGAGTGTCACCCAAAAGGGCCAAGCAACCATCCCTAAAGCTCTAAGAGACAAGTTCAGAGTTAAAGGGAAGGTTCACACTGTTGAGACATCGGAAGGCATACTGCTCAAACCTCTGCCGCGGCCTGAAGACGACTTCGGCTCATTAAAGCAGCAATACAAAGGATAGACGGCGCGGAAAAATCTGGAAGAAGCCAGGAGCAAAAATGCGCTGCGGGAGAAGAGGCTGCTGGAGAGAATCAGAGATTGAACATCGTCTTCGACACTGAAGCTCTCTTAGCCTTCTATCTAGTTGAATCCAGAGGCAGAATAGTCGGAAATATCTCACAAAGGCGGCGGGGGAGAACTGAAGGGCTAACTGAACATGCTTGCCATGTTGGGACTCAACCACACCCTATGCAGGGGCAGCCTTACATTATCCGAAGAGAGGGAGCAGAACGTCCGCAGCTATGTCTAGAGACAGTCTTGACGACGATAGCCTCTTGAAGACAGCGAAGACAATAAGGGAGCATGATCTCTCACTAGCCGACGCCTTTTCAGCTGCGGCTGCCAAGACAAGAGACTAGCCTCCTAAAAGGCGAGGATAAAGAGCTTCACAGCCTAGACATTCGCATAGAACGAACAATTTAACAGCCGAAGAGACCTCGATAGACGCAGAATAAGATTCCAACTCCCGGGGAAACCACATAATGGGCATGACTATATGCGAGAAGATACTGGCCTCACATTCAGGAGTTAACAAAGTCTCGCCCGGCGAGATCGTCAACGCAACGATCGACCTCGCGTTCGTGCATGAGATGCTCGGTATGCCTGGCGGAGCCGCTGAGCTCTTCAAGAGGGCTGGAATCCGCCGAGTTTGGGATCCGAGCAGAATTGTTGCTCTACTGGATCACTGGACCCCACCCTCAACAGTAGATGCCGCAGAGACCCACAAAGTCTGCAGAGAATTCGTCAGGGAACACGGAATAGAGAACTGGTACGATATGAAGGAAGGGATCTGCCACCAGATCCTCCCAGAGAAAGGACACGTACTGCCGGGGGAGCTGATCGTCGGCTCAGACAGCCACACAATAACCTCAGGAGCGTTCGGCGCTCTAGCCGCAGGGATCGGCTCAACAGACATGACCATAGTCTTTGCAACCGGCAAGCTTTGGTTCAAGGTTCCCGAGACCATCAAGATCAATATCGACGGAGAGATCCCCCCAAACATTGTGGGAAAAGACATAGCACTCCAGATCTTGCAGAAGTTGGGAGCGGAAGGTGCAAACTACAAGTCAATAGAGTTCTACGGTGAAGCCATCAAGCAGACCAGTGTAGACAGCAGAATGACCATCACAAACATGTGCGCAGAAGTAGGTGCTAAAGACGCTATAATACCTCCGGATGAGAAGACGATGGACTACCTCTCGAAAAGGGTCAGCGGCGATCCAAAGCCAGTCTACGCATCCCCGGATGCTGAGTACTCTGAGGAACTGACGTTGGACGTGACGGACCTTGAGCCTCAAGTAGCCCTCCCCCCTAGCCCCTGCAACTCAGTGCCCGTAACACAAGTGGAAGGCGAACCCATCGATGTTGCATTCATAGGCTCCTGCACTAATGGGAGACTCGAAGACATGATGATTGCCTCAAACATCCTTGAAGGGAGAAGAGTCGCAGATTCTGTGAGGCTGATAGTGATACCGGCCTCACGAGAAGTCATGATCAACTCGCTCAGAATGGGTTACTTGGAGACTATACTTGAGGCTGGAGGAATAATTGAGGGGGCGACATGCGGCCCCTGCATGGGCGGTCACATGGGAGTCCTAGCCTCAGGTGAGGTGGCTATCTCGACTGCAAACCGTAACTTCATCGGACGGATGGGCCACCATACCTCAAAGATCTACCTCGCATCCCCAGCCACGGTCGCCGCATCATCTGTGACTGGCAGGATAACTGATCCAAGAAAGGTATGGTGAAGTGAATATGATACTTTCAGGAAACGCGTTGAAACTCGGCGACAACATCGACACCGACGTGATAATCTCAGGGCGATACCTCATCATCAGAGACCTAGATGAGATTGGAAAACACGTGTTCGAGGGAGTAGTACCGGAATTTGCAAAGAAGATCAAATACTCAGGCATAATAGTTGCTGGAAAGAACTTCGGCTGTGGCTCAAGCCGTGAAGCAGCACCGATGATGCTGAAATACCTTGGTACTAAAGCAATAGTTGCAGAGTCCTTCGCCAGGATCTTCTTCCGCAACAGCCTAAACCTCGGTCTGCCCCTCCTCGAATGCAAAGATGTGAGCCAGAAAGTAAGGGATGGAGACGCATTGCAGGTCGACCTTCTCTCAGGAATAGTGGCAAATCTATCTACTGGACTCTCCCACCAAGCCACCAAGCTTCCAGACTTTCTCCTGGAGATGCTGGAGGCTGGCGGCGCACTGGAGCTGCTAAAGAAAAGATCGGAGATGAAATAGGCTGCTGCGAAGATCCTGTTTCCTCACATCTATAATGATTGGGGCAGCAGGATATAACAATAGGCAGCAACAGAAGACGTATTCTCAGAAGACTCTCGAGAGTCTAACTCAGGGTTAGAGCTTCAGCACCTTTCTCGCAATCTCAAGAACCTCATCTTCAAGTGTGAAGCGCTCCTCAACCGACTTGTGGTACGATTCTATTATCTTGTTGTTCTTAACCTTCCATCTCGCATCCTTCTTCTCATGCCTCTCCTTCACCTGCTGAAGGATAACCTCGAGAGACTGCTTATCACACTCTATGCCTTTCTCCTCAAGCACCCTCTTTATGAGGCTCGCCCCAGTATGCTTCCCGAAGACGAACCTGCGCTTGCGCCCTAGACTCTCTATTGGAATCCGCTCATACGTTAGCGGGTCTATCATGATGCCGTGGACGTGTGGACCAGTCTCGTGAGTGAAAGCATTCAGACCGACTATTGCCTTTGTCGGAATCACCGGAATGCTCGAGTATCTTTCAACAAGCCGGCTTAGCTCCATGAGTTTCGTCAGGTCAAATCTGATGTTGTACCCGTACAGAATCTTCAGGGCGGCGCATGTCTCTTCGAGGCTTGCGGCCCCACACCTCTCACCGATGCCGTTGACAGTGAGGTAGAGGTAGTATTCGCCTTTCCCAGCCTCTAGGGCTGCCAACGTGTTCGCCGTCGCCATCCCGAAATCATCGTGGAAGTGCAACGCTAACGGTTTGCTCCAGAACTGTCTCACCTGATCCACATAGTATCTGGCTGATGACGGTGTGAAGGTTCCGACAGTATCCGTGATCAGGAGGTTGCAGTTCTCCTTATCCTTCACGATCTTGGAGAATCTCTCAACATCATCCATCTCTGCTCGGCTAGCGTCCTCTAGGCCGAGTGATACACCTATGCCGTGTTCAAGCGTGTAGGAGGCAAGCTCCTCAAGCCTCACCAAGTAGTCCTCCAGATCGGTCTTCAGCCTCTTCTCATAATGTAGGCGGGATGCCGGAGCGATGAATGACGCCATGTCGCAGTCGATATCGATCAGTTCATCAATATCCTCCTTCAGGACCCTGCAGAGCCCCCAGCTCTCGAAGCCTAAGCCCTCATTGATTATGGTCTTGGCGGTCCTCTTCTCCTCGCGTGAGACCGCCGGGAAACCTACGAATGCCGCGTCTACACCGGCCTCGGCCAGCTTCCTCGCGATGCCGAGCTTCTCATCAGAACTGAAGACTACCCCTGGAGTCTGTTCGCCCTCAGTCAATGTTGCGTCCAGTATACGGATTGAGTCTGGCATCGAGGCTCTCCCCGACTCGATCGAATCCTTGACGTAGTCATGAACCAAAGGTTTTCCCATGTCCTTCCACCTTTACTGGTAATCACGGAAAAGTGTACTGAGCTAAAAACGCTTTCGCGTCCCTCTCTATCTCACTAGCCTCGTCTTCTCCGCGATGGCATCCCCGACTTCACTCGTATCAGCAGACCCTCCGAGATCAGGCGTTCTGAGAACCCCTTCTCTCAGGACCTCCCTCACAGAGCGATCTATAACCTCTGCAGCTCTGGTTGCCTCAGCATCGCTATGCTTCTTTCCGATCCATTCAAGCATCATCTTGGCAGCCAATATCATAGATATCGGATTAGCTCTCCCTGTTCCGGCCAGGGATGGTGCTGAGCCATGTATCGGCTCGAACATAGCTTTCCCGTCACCTATGTTTCCTCCAGCAGCCAGACCTATCCCGCCGACTGTTGCGCCAGCAAGGTCTGAGAGTATATCACCATGAAAATTAGGAGTTACGACTACGTGGTAGTACTCCGGTCTAAGGACTTGAGACTGAGCGAACGCGTCAACATACTCGTGGTTGACCTCGACCCCCGGATAGTCTGCGGCAACCTCGTCAAAGACCTTTGCGAAGAGTCTGTCGCTGATGAG